>JALSHG010000072.1 GCA_026982355.1 Thermodesulfovibrio sp. | reverse complement strand
GCACACCATGAACGTTATGACGGCACGGGATACCCCGACGGGCTCAAGGGGGGCGAAATCCCCCTTATAGCAAGAATCATCACCGTGGCGGACACCTTTGACGCAATGACCACGGAGAGGCCCTACAGGAAAAAACTCTCCAAGGAGGCCGCGCTGGCGGAGCTCAGGAGTCTCGCGGGAATACAGTTTGACCCTGATGTCGTCGAGGCGTTCATGCAGGCATTCAAGGAAGGGAAGCTGCCGCTGTAAACCTTAATGTTGCATAAAGCGGGCTGTGGAGTCCGCCGTAAAACCTTTATAAAGCGATTGGATATCGGAAATATGTCCCTGTTGCAGGACTTAACGGAGAGTGAAATTCCAAAAGACGGCAATATGCCGTGCGGAATATGTCCTGAAGGTATCGCAGATAAAGCTTTTCCGCCGGACTCCCCTGCCCGCAGGCGGTGGTTTTATGCAACTGTAAGGTTTATGTGAAAGGTGGTGCGGCCTGCTGAAAGAGCGGAGATTCTCATGCCTTCCGCCGGCACACAGCGGGATTTTCAAGTGTGCCGGAATATGCTATAATTTCATTGAATTAACACACCGCACATCAAAGAATATGACCGACTGGGTGGAAATTCTGTTTACGTACGATGAGATGGAGGCGCAGATCGTCAGGGATGTCCTGGAGTCCGCGGATATTCAGGTGGTTGTGAACTCCATGAAGATAATGCCCTACCCCGTGAGTATCGGCAGGATGGGCGAGGTGCGGCTCCTCGTCAGAAGGGAAGATGTTGAAAAGGCGGAACGGATATTAAAATCAACGAAAGACGCCGCCGCAACGGAAAACGGAGACAATGATAGTTGATACCCTGAAGAAGAGTGAAGTGTTTTCCGTCCTTAAAGACAAGGAACTGAAGCAGATAAGCGCGCTGTTCGAGATAGTCACGTATAAAAACAACGAGACGGTCTTCGGGGAAGGGGACCCGTCAGACAAATTTTTCATCCTTGCCGAAGGGAATGTGAAAATCCTGAAACACACGGTGATGGGCAAGGACATCATACTGGAGATCGTGTCTCCGGGTGATATCTTCGGAGGCGTTGCGGTGCTGGACAACAAGCCCTATCCCGCGACCGCGCAGGCAATGAAATCCGCCACCGTGATAAAGATAAGGCGCCAGAACCTGCTGAAGATCATGGAGGAATATCCCATACTGAAGCTCGAGATCGTGAAATACTTCAGCGACAAGCTCAGGGACGCCCATGAGATGCTGAAAAACATAGCGACCGAGAGCGTGGAAAGGAGGATAGCCTCGCTGCTGCTTAAACTCTCCGAGAAAGTGGGGGTTGAAGACAGCGGTTACAAGCAGATAGCATTCCCCCTGACCCGCCAGGAGATTTCCGAGATGGTGGGAACAACCGTGGAGACGTGTATAAGGACGATGAGCAAGTTCCAGAAAAAGGGCATGATAAAATCATCCAACGGCAGGATATCGATAAAGCCGGACTCCCTCCGCAGGCACCTTGAGACCTGAGCATATCAACTTCCGTGGTTCGTGACCGTAAAAGACGAAGACCTGAAACGGACACGGTCAAGCGGCGCGGAAGACGGCCTTTTTCCCGTTATTCCCTGCAACAGGGACATATTTCCGATATCCAATCGCTTTATAAAGGTTTTACGCCGGACTCCACAGCCGGCTTGTGCAACATTAAGGTAAACGATGCTGTACGGTTCCCCTTTAATCCCCTGTAATCTTCACTGTCACGCGCCTGCTGCGGGGGCCGTCGAATTCGCAGAAGAACACCGCCTGCCACGTGCCGAGGACAAGCCTGCCCCCTTCGATAATCACGGTCTGGGATGATCCCGTAAGAGACGCCTTTATATGCGCATCGGAATTCCCCTCCGCATGCAGGTAGCCGGAAGAATGCGGAACCAGCCGGCTTAACATCGCCTGGATATCCTTGACAACAGACGGGTCGGCCCCTTCATTGATTGTGACGCCCGCCGTTGTGTGCGGCACATAGATAATGCATGTGCCGTTGTCCACGCCTGATTCTTCCACGAGTGACCGTATATCGGGAGTGATGTCCACAAATTCCGTCCTTGTCCTGGTCTTGACATTGATATTTCTTGTCATCCGTTACCCTCCCCGGTTATGCAACATTAAGGTTAACCTTACAGTGGCATAAAAACATCGCCTGCGGGCTGTGGGGTCCGGCGGAAAAGCTTTATCCGCGATACCTTCAGGACATATTCCGCACGGCATATTGCCGTCTTTGGCAATTTCACTCTCCGTTATGTCCTGCAACAGAGACATATTTCCGATATCCCATCACTTTATAAAGGTTTTACGCCGGACTCCACAGCCGGCTTATGCAACATTAAGGTTAAGGATCAGTGCCGGCCGTCCATGATGCTGAAAAGATCACTGTAAAAATCCCCGGCAACGGAAAACTCAATCCTGAGCGCGAACATCCTGTCCGGAATCCTCAGTTCCCTGATTTTCACAAGGTCCTTCTCAGTGGTGATTATGCCGAGGCCGCCTGCATCATTTTTGATTTCATCCATATCCTTCTGCCTGTAAAAATAGTGGTCTCCGAACTTCCTGAATTTTACCACACGGGCGCCCTGCGAGATCAGCAGTGACCGGAAATAAGACGGATTTGCAATGCCTGCAAACGCGTATATTTCCCTGCCGCGCAGTGTGTCAAGCCCCGCGGTTTCCCCCGAGGGGCTCACCAGTACGGCGGGTTTGTGCGATGCCTCAAATACCGGTGCGCCGGGATTGTACCGCCTGACTTTCCGTCTTATTCCGGCGACTGTTTCCGCGGCCGCCATGTCCGCCTTTGTTATCACTATGAAATCCGCGCGTTTAATCGAGCTCAGGGGCTCCCTCAGTATGCCCTCGGGGAAAAGCCTGCCGTTACCGAAAGGATTCGTGGCATCAATGAGAAGCACGTCCGAGTCCCTGCCGAGCCTCCAGTGCTGAAACCCGTCATCGAGGATGAAAAGTGTGCCGGGCCGCAGGTCTTTGAGGGCAAAGAGGCCCGCCTTATACCTGTCCCTGCCTTTTACCACCGGTATGCCCCTTAATGTTTCAGCCATGAGGAATGCCTCGTCTCCCGCGCTGCGCGCGTTTAACAGCGGCCCCCCGCCTTTGCCCACAAAACAGGGCTCCCTTGTCCTGCCCCTGTATCCCCTGGTAAGAACACACGGTTTCAGCCCCCGCTTTTCCGCCTCCAGCGCAATCGCAATGACCGCCGGGGTCTTGCCGGTTCCGCCGAGCGTCAGGTTGCCGACGCTGATGACCTTTGCGGGCAGCCTCTCCGGCTTCTTGAGACAGGAATAGCAGAGCCGCCTGCATGACAGGCCCATTCCGTAAAGCGCGCTAAGCAGTCCCAATGAAACTCCTGACAAGCCCGACGGCCCTTTTGACCGCGCCCCTGTTTTCATCGATTATCGACCTTGCCTTCCGCCCCATGTCTTCCGCCTTCTTGCGGTCCTCCATGAGCTCTATGACCGTCTCCGCAATGCCGGTTGCGTCCGTTACCTGCACGGCGGCGGCACGTTCCAGAAACTCACGTGCAACGGGAAAGTTATCCATGTGCGGCCCGAAGATTACAGGCTTTGCCCAGTAGGCCGGCTCCATGATATTATGGCCCCCGAGTGGCACGAGGCTCCCGCCGATAAAGGCCGCCGATGCCATGGAGAAAACACTTGACAGCTCTCCCATTGTATCCAGGAGGATTATCCCGGCCGCGGGGGGGGCATGTTCCATCTCCGAGCGCCTGCTAAAGTCAAGCCCCCGCTTTCCGATGATCTCCGCCGCCTCGCCGAATCTCTCGGGATGTCTCGGCGCAAGTATGAGCCTCGCATCCCGGATTTTCTCCCTGATGAGTTTATATGCATCAAGCAGTATCTCTTCTTCGCCCTTATGCGTGCTTGCAGCGAGCAGTATCCTGCCGCCGACCTTCCCAAGCCACGCCGGCGCGGATGATGCGCCGATCTCCGCGTCAAACTTGAAATTGCCCATAACCCCGACCTTCTCCCTGGCGGCGCCGATACGGATGATCCTCTCCGCATCGCCCTTTCCCTGCATATAGAGAAAATCAACATCCGAAAGCACCCTTTTCATGAAGAAACGTATCTTCTCATAACCCCTGAAAGACTTCCGTGATATCCTGCCGTTTAATATCACAACGCGGCACCCGGCGCTCTTCAGGGACCTGAAGAGAACGGGCCACAGCTCGGTTTCAACGGTTATGAAAATCCTGGGCCTCAGTGAGCGCACGACCCTGTTGACGCATATTCCCGTATCCCACGGCATGTACATTATCCTGTCCGCGGCCGGGAACCTTTCGCGCGCAATCTTCTGGCCCGTATATGTTGTCGTGGAAACCACGATCCTGCGCCCCGGGAATTCATCCTTCAGTTTCTTCAGGAACGGCAGGCAGGCAAGCACTTCCCCCACGGAAACCGCATGCACCCATATATCCGCCCCCGCACAGCCGGATATGCCGAGGCGCTCGCTTACGAACGCCCGCCTGTCTTCCGGCCCCTTTTTCAGGAACAGCACGGGCGAATATACAAGGAGCGCCATTGCAGACAGAATATTATAAAGCACGAGCATTTGTCCTCACCTGTTCCATCCGGCCAGTTCGCCTGCCATTGCCGCCACCCTTTCAGAGGGTCTCTTGCCCTGCATCATTTCCCGGATTTTCCCGAGTTCCGAGATCATGGCGTTCCTGTACGGCCCGTCGAAGAGGATCCTCCCGAGCTCTGCAAATATCCTCTCAGGCTCTGCGTCCTCCTGAAGGAACTCCCTTACAACCTCCCTGCCCGAAAGCAGGTTGACGAGCGAAGCGAACCTGACCCTTACCATCGCCCTGATGAGATGGAAAGAGAAAAACGATGCCTTGTAAAAGACCACCATGGGTGTGCCTGCCAGCGCCGTCTCAAGCGTTGCAGTGCCTGAGGCGACAACCGCGGCCTCCGAACATGCAAGCGCCTCGCGGGTACGGTCCCTGAATACCGTGACATGCTTCAGGCCTTCACCGGGCCCGGTGGCGCGCGCAAGGGGAACGACCGTCTGGAATCCCGGAAGTTCGCTGCGGATTCTTGCGGCGACTTCCGTTATCACGGGCATGTGCCTGTGTATCTCCGCAGGCCTGCTGCCCGGCAGGAGGGATATCACAGGCCTGCCCGGGTCAAGCCCGAGTTCCTGTTTCAGCTCCTGCTTGGACATCTTCGCCGTGCCGGCGGCGATCTCTGCAACAGGGTGGCCGACAAATTCGCACGGCAGGCCGGCATTTCTATAATACTCCACTTCAAACGGGAAGAGTACCGCAATCCTGTTCACCACGGCGGCGATCTTTTTTACCCTTCCGGCGCGCCAGGCCCATACCTGCGGGCTCACGTAATAAAGCACGGGTATACCGGCCGCCTTCGCCTTTCCGGCAAGCGCTATGTTGAAATCTGGGTAGTCTATCAGCACGAGCACATCGGGCCTTTTCCGGGTCAATGCATCCTTGGCTGCATTGTAGCTTTTCATGAGTGTTCCGAGATGCCGGACCGCTTCGGTAAACCCGATTACGCTTGATATCCTCGAGATCAGCTCCACGCCCTCTTTTTCCATGTGGAAGCCGCCGATGCCGAATATCCGGATATCAGGCCATATCTTTTTCGCCTCCCTGCTCAGCATGGCGCCGTACAGTTCTCCGGATGCCTCGCCCGCGCTTATCATGAGTTTCCTGGACACCAGGATAAAATATCACGATTCATGAGGGTAATTCAAATACCGGCCGGCCCACGGAAACGTCAAAGTCGAAGCGCGTACAGATTAAAGCCGGGAGAGCCGGCATGGAGGACAAGAGCAGTAAATCAATAATTGATGGAGAAGAACACAAAGAGAGAAAAAAGCGGAGATTTTCATGAAAAAAGGCAACAAGACTCCATACTTTGCGTATATTCAGTGAAGAGACGGCAAAGCTGTCAGTATTTCAGATACCGGGGAGACGCAAACTCAGGTTTTACGGCGGACTCCCCTGTAAGGGATTTAAACCCGGGATAATGCTTATCCCCCATAAGGTCATCCCGGCGCATACGCTCATGCCGATATACCGGGCGAACTTCAATGCAGCGGAGCAACTCATTGTCATCTGTGGCTTTTATATCCGAGGCATAGGGCGTTGCCCTGTTTATAACACGGGTTGGGGGGGAAACCGGTTGCTTTTGTTTCTTTATTTTCCTGAGCCGGTTGCCCGTTATCTTGACGTAGCCCCGGGACTTGCATGAACAGACGTTGATATTGCACTGAAATTATGCATATAATACAAATAAATTTTTAACTTGCACCCTGACGTTGCATGCCGGCCTTTGAACCATGAAGGAATTCATCTTTATTCTTAACAGAAGCCCCGGTTTAGGTTATAATAATTTCTTAAGCTCCACTATCCGCAAGGGAAGACAAACAGAGGCACTGTGGCCATGATAAAGATAAAGAACAGAAAAGCGGCTCTCATTTTTCTTAATTTTCCTCAAGACAGGGATGACTTCGGCCGATAAGATTAATGTAACGGGCAAACCGGCGTGAGTTGTTGAATTTAAATGAAATTCAGAACATGGATCCTGGGCGGCCCCATGTATGGACTGCCTTTGTGGAGATGACGTATGGCGAAAAAGAAGCTGGGCGAAATTCTCATTGAAGAAGGTCTGATTTCCGAAGAACAGCTCGAACATGCCCTCGCTGTCCAGAAAGGCAAAAACAAGAAACTCGGCAAGGTGCTCATTGAACTGGGCTACATAAACGAGATGCAGGTCGCCGAGACCCTCACAAAACAGCTTTCGCTCCAGATGGTGGACTGTAACGACTACTCCCCCTCCAGGGAGGTGCTCGCGCTTGTGCCAAGGGAAACGGCCGAGCGGAAACTCGTTCTCCCCCTTGAACTCAAAGGCAAGGTGCTTACACTCGC
Organism: Thermodesulfovibrio sp.; assembly: GCA_026982355.1. GTDB lineage: Bacteria > Nitrospirota > Thermodesulfovibrionia > UBA6902 > UBA6902 > JAADFS01. The sequence goes on along the minus strand of JALSHG010000072.1, from coordinate 7,480 downwards.
AATGGCCAATCCCCTTGACTGGGAAACAATAGAGGATATCTCTTTTGAGACGGGGCTGAAGCTGAGCGTCGCCATTTCCTCTGAAAACAATATCCTTAACGCGATCGAGAACTTTTACGGTTCCTCGGAAGCCACGTGGGATGTGCTGAAGGAGCTGCCTTCATACGATGAAGTTGAATTCATCAAGGAGAAGGTTGAAGACGACACGCAGCACGTAAGTCTCCAGTCCATGTACAAAAACAGCGAGGCGCCTCCCATCATCAGGCTGGTCACCATGGTTATAGCAGATGCCGTAAAATGCAATGCAAGCGATATTCATATCGAACCGAGGGAAAAATATGTTCAGGTCCGTTACAGGATTGACGGCGCCCTTAAAAACATTCAGAGCTATCCGAAACAGATACAGGACGCTGTCATATCGAGGATAAAGATCATATCAAACCTCGACATAACAAACAAAAGATTCCCCCAGGACGGCAGGAGCGCCTTGCGGCTTGAGAACAAAAGCGTGGACCTGAGAATATCAACACTCCCCTCGGTTTACGGCGAGAAGGTCGTCATAAGGCTGCTGGATCCGACCACGGGACTGATCCCTCTCAGCCGGCTCGGCATCGCCGAACACATACTGAATCCCCTCATGGAGATATTCACACAGCCGCAGGGCATGCTGCTTGTGACAGGCCCCACCGGAAGCGGAAAGACAACGACCCTGTATTCCATCCTGCAGCAGGTCAAAGACGAGACAAAGAATATCATCACCCTTGAGGACCCTGTGGAATACAAACTCTCCGAGATCACACAGGTGGGAATTAATGACAGCATTGGTTTTACATTTGCAAATGCGCTTCGTTCCGTGCTCAGGCAGGACCCTGATATAGTCATGGTCGGTGAGATCAGAGACCGCGATACCGCTGAAATCGGGGCAAGGGCAGCGCTGACGGGACACCTTGTATTAAGCACCCTGCATACCAATGACACGGTTTCAACCATCTCGCGGCTGATAGATATAGGACTGGAGCCTTTTCTGGTCACATCCGCCGTCTCCGGGGTCATTGCCCAGAGGCTGATAAGAAAGATATGCCAGAACTGCAAGATCAGGATCCCCCCCCCCGAGGAAGCAGCCAAATTCAATCTTCCTCCCGTAAAGGAGTTTTACAGGGGAAGGGGGTGTAACAAGTGCAACAACACGGGGTATAAAGGCAGGATCGGCATATACGAACTATTGAGAATGAATACAAAACTCAAGCGCCTGATATCGAAGGATTACACTGAAGACGAACTCTGGGAATGTGTAATGGAATCCGGCACCCGGACAATGTTTGAAGACGCCTGGTCGAAAATACAGGAAGGCATCACAACTTTTGAAGAAGTCATCTCCAAGATTCCCTATCTGGAGATTCTCTCGAAAAGAAGAAGCAGCGCCGTCAACCAGGTGATAAAGGCTTTCTGATGTAACAGATACATGAGGCTCTTGCAAAAGTCGTTTCCCCGTCACCTGCCGGCTTATGCAACTATTAAGGTTTAGTGTCCGGATCGCAGCAGAAAAGGGCCCGGGCTGAAACAACCCGGGCCCTTTTTGCTTTTCCTATATGTCGTAGTACATGAAGAATTCGTACGGATGCGGCCTGAGCCTCAGGGCGTCGACCTCGTTCTCCCTCTTGTACTTGATCCATGTAACGAGCGCGTCTTCGGTGAACACGTTTCCCTTGAGCAGGAACTCGTGGTCCTTTTCGAGGCAGTCAAGGGCCTCCTCAAGGCTCCCGACTATCTGCGGGACCTTTGCGAGTTCCTCGGGCGGAAGGTCATAGAGGTCCTTGTCGAGCGCCTCTCCGGGGTCTGTCTTGTTCTCTATTCCGTCAAGACCGGCCATCAGCATTGCCGCAAACGCGAGATAGGGATTGCATGACGGGTCGGGAAATCTCACTTCCACCCTCTTGGCCTTGGGTGAAGGCGAGTACATCGGGATCCTCACCGCCGCAGACCTGTTCCTTGCGGAATATGCAAGGTTGACCGGCGCCTCGAAGCCCGGGACCAGCCTCTTGTAGGAGTTTGTCGTGGGGTTTGTCAGCGCGGCAAGGGCCTTGGCGTGTTTCAGGATGCCGCCGATGTAGTAAATGGCTGTCCGGCTGAGCCCCGCATACTCATTGCCCGCAAACACGGGGTTGCCGTCTTTCCATATGCTCTGGTGCGTGTGCATCCCCGAACCGTTGTCGTCAAAAAGGGGCTTGGGCATGAATGTTACGGTCTTTCCGTGCTTGAACGCGACATTCTTGACGATGTACTTGAATAGCATGAGATTGTCCGCCATTTTGACAAGCGGAGAGAATCTCATGTCTATCTCTCCCTGGCCTGCCGTTGCAACCTCGTGGTGCTGCGCCTCGACATGGATTCCGCATTTCTGCATGATGGTCACCATCTCGGTCCTCATGTCCTCAAGGCTGTCCGTGGGGGGAACGGGGAAATACCCTTCCTTGTGCCTCGGCTTGTGGCCGAGGTTCGGATTCTCTTCCTTGCCCGAATTCCAGATACCTTCACGCGAGTCAATGAAGTAATAGCCGCTCTGGGCGTTCTGGTCGTACATGATGTCGTCGAATATGAAGAACTCCGCCTCGGGTCCGAAGTATGCGGTATCGCCGACCCCCGTGGACTTCAGGAACTGTACGGCCTTCTGCGCGATGTATCTCGGGTCGCGCGTGTAGGGCTCCTTGGTGATGGGGTCAACGATGTTGCATATGAGGCTGAGCGTGGGATACTTCCTGAAAGGGTCGAGGATCGCCGTCTCGGGGTCGGGAATGATCAGCATGTCAGAGGCGTGAATAGCCTGCCAGCCCCTGATGGATGAACCGTCGAAACCGGCACCTTCCTCGAAGGTCTCTTCCTTCAGCTCATCCCTCGGAACCGAGAAATGCTGCCACACCCCGGGGAAATCGATGAACTTGAAATCCACCATTACCACGTTGTTTTCCTGGGCAAAAGTCAGTACGTCCTTTGGTGTCATGATAAACCTCCTTTGAGTTTGTTATCTTCCGGATTCCCGTTGATAGTTGATAATCGAACAGGGCGATTGATAATCTTACTATAAATATATGCTGTTTGTTAACCTTGCAGCGGCATAAAAACATCGCCTGCGGGCTGTGGAGTCCGGCGGAAAAGCTTTATCCGCGATACCTTCAGGACATATCCCGCACGGCATATTGCCGTCCTTTGGAATTTCACTCTCCATTGAATCCTGCAACAGAGACATATTTCCGATATCCAATCGCTTTATTTACAAAGGGTTTCCGGCGCACTCTTCTGCCGGCTTATGCAACATTAAGGTTAACAGAAAAATTTTTCATAAAACTTCATGGCCCGCCTGTAGTATTCGGGATATATCCCCTCCGTCTCCCCGAGCATGCGGTCCAGGTCAACCCCTTCCTCGCCTTCAAACCACTCCCTGATCACGGCCGGGGTCACCTCTATGTGGAACTGCAGGGCGTATACGTTTCGGCCGTATCTGAACGCCTGGTTCGGGTATGCATCCGATGAGGCTATCCTCACCGCATCCCGCGGCAGGTCAAACGTATCGCCGTGCCACTGAAACACATCCGCAACCGGCGCGTTGTCAACCGAAAGGCTTGAGAACGCGGGGTCTTCCATGCCTTCAGGAGTTATGTCGACCTTATACCAGCCTGTTTCTTTCGTGCCCCCGGGATATACCCTTGCGCCGAGTGCGTGGGCGATCATCTGCGCGCCCAGGCACACGCCGAACACGGCCCTTCCGCTTTCAATGAAACTCCTTATAAGCTCCGTCTCTTTCCTGAGATACGGGTACTCATCCATCTCATACACGGCCATGGGGCCGCCCATGACTACAAGGTGCGTGTATTCGCCGGTGCCGGCGACCTCACCGTCTTTTGAGAATTCCACGATCCTGTACGGCAGCCCCTTTTCCTTCAGGCAGTCCTCTATGGTCCCCGGGCCTTCGGTAGTGATGTTTTTAATGATTAAAACAGATGCGTCCTTCATGTCAGAGTCGATTATACTTTACCTTGCAACGGCATGAAAATACCGCCAGCCGGCATGGGGCCGGATTTTTTACGGCGGACTCCCCTGCCGGCTTATGCAACATTAAGGTTTATTCCAGCCGCTTCTTCTGATCCTGATATTGTATTTCTGTATCTTGTATCCTATCATCCGCTCCGTGATGCCGAGGTGCTTCGCGGCCCGTGCCTTGACCCAGTCACACTTCTTAAGGGCCTTGATTATTTCCTCTCTCTCCATGTCTTCCACTTTGTCCTTCAAAGAAACCATGTATTGCACATAGCGAAAATCATGCCAGTTGCAACATCTTGATTTTCAATGAAACCCCGGCACGGACAGGTACAATTATGTAGCTTGTAATACTATTTTGTAGACAGTGTGCATCCTGCCGCATGTGCTTAAAGGAAATAACCCTCCTCGCCGTGCTGGGAGATGTCGAGTCCCTGTATCTCGCTTTCCCTGTCGACCCTGAGGCCTGCAACGGCATCGACCGCCTTCAGTATGGCAAGGCTTACAACAAAGGAGTAGACCGCCACCACGGCTACCGCGGTCGCCTGGATTGCAAGCTGTTTCGCGTTTCCGAAGAACAGGCCGTTGACACCGTTGATCGCCGCGGATGCAAAGAGACCCGCCCCGATGGTGCCGATTATGCCGCCTATTCCGTGGACTCCGAATGCGTCGAGGGAATCATCGTAGCCGAAGCGTGTCTTGGCGTTCAGGGCCGCATAGCATAAACCGCCCGCTGCGATTCCTATGACCAGCGCGGACATGGGCCCCACAAATCCCGCGGCAGGGGTGATGGTGGCAAGACCCGCGATCGCGCCTGTCGCGGCGCCGAACATTGTCGGCTTCCCGCGGTGGAGCCACTCCATGACCATCCACGTGGCAGTGGCCGCCACGGCCCCTGTGTGAGTCGCGACAAAGGCCATCGTGCTCAGTTCCCCCGAGGACAGGGCGCTTCCCGCATTGAATCCGAACCATCCGAACCACAACAGCCCTGCGCCGAGCACGGTCATCGGGAGATTGTGCGGGGGCATGGCCTCCTCGGGAAACCCCTTTCTCTTTCCTATGTACAACGCCGCCGCCAGCGCGGAGATTCCTGATGTGAGGTGCACAACCAGGCCACCCGCAAAGTCAAGCACCCCGATGTCGCCCATCCATCCGCCGCCCCATATCCAGTGGCAGACTGGGTTGTATATCAGGGTCGTCCAGAGCAGAATAAAAATAATGTATGCCGAGAATTTCATCCTCTCCGCAAAGGCTCCGCTTATGAGTGCGGGGGTTATAACCGCGAACATGGCCTGGTAGATCATGAATGCGAGGTGCGGCACCGTGGGGGCGTAGGCCGAGGGCTCAAGCCCTACTCCCCTCAGCCCCGCCCAGTCGAGCCCGCCGATAAAACCGCCGACGTCCGGCCCGAAGGACAGCGAATAGCCGATGAATATCCACTGCAGGCTGATCACGGCTATCGCGATAAAGCTGTGCATCAGTGTCCCGAGGATATTCTTGCGCCTCACCATTCCTCCGTAGAAAAGGGCGAGGCCCGGGGTCATGAGCATCACCAGGGCTGCGGATACGAGAATCCACGCCGTGTCCCCTGTGTCCACCCCCGGCGGCTCACCGGCAAAGGCCGTGCCGCAGAGTGCAAGAAACGGCACGGGCAGGATGAATAGCGGACGGATTACTGCAGAAAATGTTTTCATAAGACAAGCCTCCCGGGTACCGAGTCATTAAGCGGAGTAATAATCCGGCTACATCCAGCAAAAAGCGTGCTACATGATAAAAGCTTTTATTTGCAGGAGGTTACTGCCCCGGCCGGCCTACAAAAATGTAGGATTTTTATGCCGGAGGCATTTTTTAACATTGAAAATCGGGAAGATACAGGCAAATCCTACAAAATTGTAGGAGATACAATTTTGTAGGACCGCAGAAAGGGCTGACGGTTCCGCCGTCTTCATAATTTCTTCAAACTTTTAGTCTTTAATATATGGCGAGGGAGGAAGAAAGTGTGTTTTGCAAAAGGAAATTCTCTCCTTTCTTTAATTCTCCCCGCACCGGCAGCCAGCCCCCCCTGGCTGCCTTTTGTTATGTCCTTTCATCCTTCTCTTAATCATTACCTTACAGTTGCATAAAGACCGATCAACCAAAAGATGAACGGTTGAAATAATGGCGCCCCTTGCTTATGATATGCGTAATGAGTGTCAAGTCGGGCAGGCGGGACAGACGTCTCATCGGCATTGCCCTCGGCAGCGGTTCGGCCCGCGGATGGGGACATATAGGCGTACTGCGCGCCCTCGGCGAGGCGGGTATAGAGCCTGATATTGTATGCGGCACCTCGGTCGGCGCCCTCGTGGGGGCGGCTTATGTATCCGGCCAGCTCGATATGCTGGAGGACTGGGTTAAGAGCCTGCACGTAAGGGACATCGTGCGGTACCTGGACATCAATCTTGTTGTGGGCGGAGGGTTTGTCCAGGGTAAGCGCCTCATGGACTTCCTGCGCAACCATATTAAAACCGAGTTAATCCAGGACCTGCCCAAAACCTTCGCCACCCTTGCCACCGACCTGAACTCCGGGCGCGAGATATGGTTCAGTGATGGTTCTCTCCTGGATGCCGTGCGAGCCTCTATCGCACTGCCCGGCATATTCACGCCGGTGAAACTGGATGACACCTGGCTGGTGGACGGGGGCCTCGTCAATCCCGTGCCCGTCTCACTCTGCCGCGCAATGGGCGCAGAGGTGGTCATAGCCGTAAACCTGAACGGCGACATCATAGGACGACATATCCGCAAGGCCCCGGCTCCCCGCAAGGACAAAAAGGTGAGCACAGAGGGCAGGCTGCTTGAAAAACTCTCCGTAAGCCTCAAAGAGCGCGCCACTTCCCTTATATCACTGCCGTCGGAATCTCCAGGACTGTTTGAGGTGCTGGCAAGTTCGATAAACATCATGCAGGACAGGATCACGAGAAGCAGGATGGCCGGCGACCCGCCGGACGTGATGCTGTCACCCCGGCTGGGGCACATAGGCCTCCTTGAATTCGACAGGGCCGCGGAGGCTGTCAGGGAAGGCCGTGCCTGCGTCAAGCGCATGATGCCGGCGCTTAATGACGCCGTTTCATTCCTTTCTTAACCTTACAGTTGCATAAAAACACCGCCCGCGGGCGGGGGAGTCAGGCGGAAAAGCTTTATCTGCGATACCTTGGAGAGTATTCCGCACGGCATATCGACATCCTTTGGAATTTCACTCTCCGTTACCTCCTGCAATAAAGACATATTTCCGATATCCCATCGCTTTATAAAGCTTTTCCGCCGGACTCCCCTGCCGGCTTGTGCAACCTTAAGCCGAAGTTCCCCCTAATTTTGACCTGAATTTTCCACTAACCTTTTAAAATCACTCATAAAACTGAAAAATATGCAATTTTATATGTACCCATGTAACGCTGCATTTAATGCTTGATAT
>JALSHG010000071.1 GCA_026982355.1 Thermodesulfovibrio sp. | reverse complement strand
TTAAACCTCCAGTTTGCCTTTCTTTACCGTCAAGCCTCTCTGGAGGTTTATTTTACTAAATCATCTAAGGTCAAACCTTTTCAAGTCTCACTGGTCAAACCAGTGGCTTACTTATCAATGAGTTATGTTTCCAGAAGAGATGATTATACAGATGCCTGAGAAGCTCGGTCTTGCCGATGCCGGATCTTCCGGAAAGAAAGACATCGCCTGCATCCCCGGCCAGGGCGCCTGAAGCCACCCCCTTCAGCACCTCCAGTTCGTTATTCCGGCCGAAAAAAGTTTTTGCAGTAAATGTCTTTAAAGGCATGGCCGATTTATCGAATTGCTCACGGTCAACCGTTAACCGACAATCGCTACAGGTACACTATCCTGTTGCCGCCGCCCTTTTTGGCGAGATAAAGCGCCTGGTCGGTCCTTTCAATAAGCTCCATTATCGACGAAGCGTCATCAGGATAGGTGGCAAGCCCCATACTGACGGTCAGGGGTATTTCAATACGATACTGACTTAATGCCCTGTCTATCTTTTCCTTTAACCGGTTGGTAATCTGTACGGCGTCCGTCTTGGCGGTCTGGGGAAAGATCACGACAAACTCGTCGCCGCCGAACCTCGCGGCGAGGTCTATCGTCCTCAGTGAGCCTTCTATTACTGAGGCAAGGGACTTCAGCAGGCTGTCCCCGGAAATATGGCCGTAGGTGTCGTTGTATTCCTTGAATCCGTCCAGGTCGAACATCAGGAAACTGAAAGGGTGTTTGTACCTGTTGTACCGTGTGATCTCCTCCGACAGCCTGATGTTGAGGTAACGGCGGTTATAGATTCCCGTGAGGGGATCGGTTATCGATAATTTCTTGAACTCCTCCGTCTGCCCGAACAACACGCTCCTGTCGATTGCGATTGCGGCGCTGTTGATAAAAGACAGTATCATGTCCAGGTCGTCATCAGTGAAGATTCCGCCTCCGGCCTTATCGGACAGGTTAAGGACCCCTGTCAGCTTGCCCTGAAGATTCAGGGGCACGCTGACAAAAGACTTTGTTTTAAACCGGGGCCTGTTCCGCCGGGTGAGTCTCGGGTCTTTTTCTATATCCCCGACAAGAAGGGGGCCCCCGCTGTCAATCACGAGACCGGCGATGCACTCCTCTTTCTTCAGGCGCATTTTTTCCCTCACTGTATCATCAAGGGATTTTTTCGCCTCGACAACAAGCTCGGACGTCTCATCCTCGAAAAGCATCAGTGAGCCCTTCTCCGCTTCAAGAAGCTCTGCGGATTTTTCAAGGAGCGCCCTGAAAACCTCGTCTTTGTCCAGGATGGAAATTACTGCCCCCTGAAAATCCGACAGTGAAGCCAGGGTCATCGCCGCTTTTTTATTTTTGGCCGCCTCTTCACGGAGATCATGATTTTCAAGATTCAGTTGTATGTAGTCCCTGAATGCGTTCATGATCTTCATGTCTTCCCGCGAAAATATCCTGTCAAATATCCAGATGATTATTTCAATTCGGCCCCCGGCAAAGACCGGGAAAAAATACGCCGAATCTATTTCACCCAGCGGGCTGTCGCCTGCGATTTTCTGCAGGCTTTCGGTAAATACCGCGGTCCCCGTATTGAGCATTTCGAAGATGACGGGATTTTGCGATTCAAAATGAAGATCAGCCGTGAGGTCCTTATACCTTCCCGTACTGTATACGGTCCTGTAAACCGAGCCCTCCTCATCCAGCGCCAGCAGGGCGCCTGAAATATGACCGAAAATAAACTCAACCGTGTCGAGTATATATCTGTACATCAAATCCGGCTTTCCGGATAACGTCCTGAATGCCGTGCTGTCGAAAAGCGATGTCATACGAAGAAGCTTTTCCTCGATTCTGCGCTTCTCCTCAAAGCTGTCAAGCAGGTTCTTTACCGACAGGGCCACGTACCCCGCGATGGTCTTCACATGGTCTTCACCGGGAAAGTCCAGGGGTATCGTGACCGGTATCCTGGGCAGCTTGTTGTCCTTGACAATCTTCAGGAAACCAAGCAGGTCATCATAAGTCACAAATCCGCCCCTGCCCGCAATCAATGCCCTCTCTCCGGACCGTTCCACGCACAGGACAAAATTCATCAACCCCGCCCTGCATTTGAACGTTACAGGTTTGTCCGCGTCAAGGGAACCGGTTATTGACTTCCTGCAGGACTCCGGGCAGTTCAGCTTATCAAGCCGCGCCTCTTTTACATAGCGGCAGAAGGGGGGTTCTCTCGTGGCGAACAATTCGACGCCCGCTTCATCATAAACGCTGAACTCAAAGTTCAGCGTTCCGGCAAGGCTGCGAAAATACTCAGCCCACTTATCTGAGGTAACCAGGCGAACCAGTGTCATGTTTCCTTGGGTATGGCTGTCTATTAACCCGAATACAGGATGATTCTTTATCTTTGCCGGTATCATATGATGTAAGCATGGCTTGCCACGGCGGTTTCCGTATCGGAAGACGGCGATACCAGAGCAACATATTTCTTATGCAAAAAACAAGCCTGCCTGTAACTCCTTGATTTCATTGAATTTCAAATCCAGTACCGGCCCTAATGTGTAAAGTTGCATGACACATGGCTGTCGCCGGAATAAACAACTGATAAATTCCTCTTAAAATCAAAGCAGATAGCAATGTAGTGTTATTTTACAAATATTTCTCCCCCACCCCCGTATCCGGATGGATCGGCTGCGAAAAACAAGAAATGGCAGAGCTGCTGACGTTCAGCGCGGCTTATGAATTATGAATAAGGGGGTTCATCGCAACTTCCTGTTTTTATTGATTTACTGCAAATCAATAAAAACAAAATGTATAATATATTCAACAAGTTAGCTGCCTTGCCGAAGAGAGAGAACGCCGCGCTTTCAAAAGGATAACATTTCAAAAAGGATTAAATCAATACAAATTCAAGGGAGGGAACGGCAATGACTGTCCGGAAGGCGCTGTCACCCCCCGGGCGGCAATCATTGCACCATTTCAATCAGGGCCTCGACTATCCGGCTGTCCAGCTTGCCTTCGGCGGCCTCCTCCCGGAGAATCTCCAGGGCCTTCTGCTTGGTCATCGCCTTCCGGTAAGGCCGGTCCGACACGAGGGCGTCATATATATCGACCACTGCCATTATCCTTGCCCCGAGGGAGACCTCCTCGCCTTTCAGCCCGTTGGGAAACCCGCTGCCGTCCAGTTTTTCATGATGGTGGCGTATGATGTCAAGGGCTATGCCGAGGGTCTTCTTCAGGGGGAGGCATATCTTGTACCCGATTTGGGCGTGCCTCTGCATAATCTCCCGCTCCACGGGGTCCAGCGGCCCCGGCTTGTTCAGGATATTCTCCGGGACCCCGATCTTGCCTATGTCGTGGATGATCCCCGCAAGCTTTATTGCCTTGATGGTCTTTTCGGACAGGCCCATCTTTTTACACAGGGCCACCGCCGTTTCCGACACCCTCCAGACATGCCCCCTCGTATACGCGTCCTTGGCCTCAACCGCGTTTGCCAGGGAGAACAGCACGCTCTTGAGGCTGGTCAGGTTGTTGTTGAGGGATTTCACCCTGATCAGGTTTTTTATCCTTGTAAGCAGCTCCAGTTTATTCGGCGGCTTTGTGATGAAATCATCAACGCCGGCCTCGATGCCCCTGATCTTTGCATCCATGTCATTCAGCGCCGTCACCATGACAATCGGGATGAGGCGGGTGCTTTCGTTTCCCTTCAAACGCCGGCAGACTTCGTAACCGTTCATCCCGGGCATCATGACATCCAGCAGGATCAGGTCCACTTCCATCCTGGAGACTATTGAAAGGGCCTCCTCGCCGCCGCCTGCTTTGATAACATCGTAATCCAGCGGCAAGAGGAGGGCTTCCAGGAGCTTCAGGTTTCTCGGTTCGTCATCAACGACCAGTATCCTGTGTTTTTGTTCCTCCCCGGTCTCTTTTTCTGTTTTGGAGAAATCGACCCTGTTTTTCCCACTGATCTTCGCCTGAAACAGTGCCTCCTGCGCCTTGCTTATAATGCCCTCCGGGCTTAGGGCATCGCGGGGATATGAGGCAATCCCTATGCTGAGAGTGATCTCCCCGTTGGAGCGTTCCCCCGCCGCCTGTCTTATCCTTTCCATGGTCGTCAGGGCCTGGTCCGCATCGGTCCTTGTCAGGACAACGGCAAAGACATCACCGGAATATCTGGCCGCCAGGTCCATTTCCCGGATGCTGTCTTTTATGAGGCCTGCGATGTCTTTCAGCATCCGGTCCCCCTCCACATGGCCGTACAGCCTGTTATAGGTGGAAAACAGGTCTATGTCTATCAGGGCCAGTGCAAACGGGGTCATGTGCCTCTTTGACCTCTTGAACTCGAGATCAAGGGCTGTCTGGAAAAATCCGTGGTTGAAAAGGCCGGTGAGGCTGTCGGTGAAATGTGAATTTATCTCATGCTCGTACTCTTCCATCAACTGCCTGTACATTGTTCCGGTCTTCTCCTTCATCGGCACGGCCTATAAGAACGTGTGGAAATTCCTTGCGGAGCCCGGCGTGGGGCATCCGGGAAGGTCATCCCCCGCTTTTTTGCCGCTTGCGGTGCCCGCCGGGGAACCGCATTCCGCGGAATCCGGCAATTCGGCCCTCGGGAACACCCCCCCGCGCCTTCCGCGCCTTCCGACGTTTTTTCCATAATTGCTTACAGGGGATATCTCGAATCCCTGCTCTGCAAATATCGTCTCCACAAATTTCAACGCCTTCCTGTTGGTGTTCATGAAATCATACTGCTGCAGTATCGCGTTTTCCACGGCCCCCAGCGCGGTTGCCTCGCTGAAGCATCCATAGAGCCTGTGCGGGGACAACCTCAGTTTTTTCAGCACAAACAGTGCCCCGGGCAGAAAGACATACTTCAGGCGCCTGTTGAAAACAACGCCGGCATCCTGCCTCCCGACCCTCTCCCTGTCGCACTTTGCAAACTCCCTGTAGTGGAAGTTCACCGGCCGGCACACATCGACCACGTATATCCCCTTGGGATGGGATATGTTCCGCAGGATATCCGCGGTCAACCTCAGGTTGCCGTGATGGCTGCACGCCGCAACAAGCTCAACATCCCTGATGCCGTCAAACGGGTTTGTCCTGCCGCTCCTGGAGCTGACAAGCACGAGATTGGTGAAACCGGAATTTCTCAGCACGGTTACGAGCGCGCTGCCCAGGAAGCCGTTCGGCCCGAGGATCATTATCCTGGATGAATGGTTGAGATTGTTGGATTCTATGGCCCTGAAGACATCCACAAGGAGCGCCCATGCGGTTCCGTTGTCACCTATGGTGAAGGTGACGCCGCTGTAGGCGGCCCTGAGCTCCTTCAGCTCATTCTCCCTGAACAGCCGCTTGATGTAGGCTGCGAAGAGGATCACCCTCGCTCCCTTGCGCACGGCGTCCGCAATAGCCGCCCTGACCTGCTCCTTGCCCTTTTCCTTTCCCGCGGGTCTCGTGAGGTTGCGGAACGTGCTGTTAATCATTATATATCTCACAAGCGTATCACCGAGGCTGAATCGCAACCCGTAGACCCATTTCTTTCTCATGCCGCGCAGGCCCATGAAATACCTCTGAACCTCGTTCTCAAAGTTCGTTATGCAGGCCACGTCAAACCTCGGCCCGCCCCTCAACGCCCTCAGGTGGCTGCGCCAGTCAAGGACCGCGGCCATGAAGCGGTAGAAATCGGAAAATACCATGAAAATCACTTTTATCAGCAGCATCTTCACCTTAAGCGGGCCCTCCCGAAACCGGTTTTTCGCTGTCAAGCAGCCCTGCAATTGCAGTCATTACCTTGTCGACTCCGGCCTCAAGACTGCACCTGCCGGGATTGTCAAGGGAGAAAAGCGGCCTGCCGATCCTGACGACGACCCTGTTTTTCCTCAGGAGCGTGCCGAACGACAGTATACCGAAGTTCCCGTTTATCCCGACCGGTACAACAGGCGCGTTTGTCTCCCTGTGCAGGTAGGCCACCCCGCGTTTCCCCTGACGCAGCCTCCCGTCGGGGGTCAGCCCTCCCTCCGGATATATCCAGATTTTCTCGCCCCTTCTCAGGGCCGCAATCGCCTCGGACAGGGATTTTCTCAGGTTCCCCCCGCTCCTGGACACCCGGATCGAGCCGTTCACCCTGACATACAGCGCCACGATCAGGTACCGCCACCTGAAGTACCTGTCCATGACAAGGAACCTGACCGGGAAGAACTTCTTCGGATAAAGCTCTCCCTTGCCGCGCGGCATTGATACGGCCGAGATCGGACCGTCAATATAGGAGGCATGATTGGATGCGAAAATAATCCCCCCGTCCTCGAGTCCCCGCAGGTTTTCCCGGCCCCTGACCTCCAGGTGAACGAAAAACTTCAGCAGGAGATAGACGAACCAGTAAGTAAGCGGCTGAACTATCCTTGCGATCTTATACATTTGCAATCTCTTACCTCACAAAGCTCCGCCTGTCTTTCATGAGCGACATTATGGCCTCGGTTTCCTCCACGAGTGGCAGGGCAAAGCTGAATGTGCTGCCCTTCCCGGGCTCGCTCTCAACCCATATGATTCCCTTGTGCAGTTCCACGAGCTTCTTGGACAGGGAAAGCCCCAGTCCCGTGCCCTTGTATTTCCTGGAGATCGAATCGTCCTCCTGCTGGAAGGGATCGAATATCTTTCTCAGTGACTCCCGCCTTATTCCTATGCCGGTATCCGTAACGGACACCCTGAGATACGAGGTGTGGCTGTCTTCCAGGACTTCAAGCATCTCCTCCCTGAAAACCGGCGGCACGTTATCACGCAGCCACGCGGCGTCGACCACCTCCGCGGATACGTGTATGCTTCCTCCGTCATCGGTGAACTTCACTGCATTTGAGAGCAGATTGAATACAATCTGCTTGATCTTCCTTTCATCCGCGATCATTGTCTCGGGGATGTCCCTCACTTCCACGTTCAGACGGATTCCGTGTTTCATCGCGCTTTCTTTTATCATCGACAGGCTTCCCCTCAGAAGCTCCCCTATGTTTATCCTTGAAAGTTCCAGCTCCATCTTGCCTGTCTCCACCTTTGACAGGTCGAGTATATCCTGGACAAGCGACAGGAGATGTTTTCCGCTTGACAGGATGTCGTTCAGATATTCCTCCTGTTTTTCATTCAGTTCGCCGTAGTGTTTATCTATCAGGACCTCGGAAAAGCCGATGATGCCGTTCAGGGGGGTGCGCAGTTCATGGCTCATGTTTGCCAGGAATATGCTCTTGGCGAGGTTGGCCTCCTCGGTCTGCTGGGCCATGATGTAAGCCCTCTCTGTGGCCTGCTGCAGCTTGACGGTGCGGAGTTCCACCTGCTCCACGAGATTTCCCAGCTCTTCGTCCCGGATATGTATCTGTTTCAGCATTTCGTTAAAGCCGTCTATCAGGATTCCTATCTCGTCGGAACGGTGTTTTTCCACCCTGACCGAGTAGTTCTTTTCATGTGAAACGATCTTCATGGTGCGGGCCAGTTCCAGGATCGGATCGGAGATTACACGCTGTAATTTGGATGAAAGGATGTAAGCGGCCACCAGAGATATGGCAAGGACTACAAGACCGATGGTGAAATACCTGTTTATGTGCGCATCCAGTTCCTTCAGGTCGTACTGAATGTATATCGAGCCTACTATATCCCCGTCGAGAACGATGTTCTGGAAAAGATCCAGGTGGTCTTTCCAGAAAGTATAACCCTCGGTGATGTTCTCGGGCAGTTTCCTGTGATTGTCCCAGTAGCTGTGTTCGTGATCGAGGGGACGTCCTGTGGGAACAACCCATTTTATTTTTTCGTTCGTGTATTCGGCGAACAGGCTGCCGTCTTTTTTGTAAATATACGCGGAGATTATGTAAGGGTCGGCATTGAATGCCCTGAGTATCTCCGCCGCGGTTTTTTCATCATTGAAGGTGAGAGCGGCGGTGCTGTTTTCGGCTATAACCCTTGTCATGGTCGATATCTTCTTCACCATGGTCTTGCGCCGCGTCAGCAAATCGTTCGTTATGTAAAACGTGGAGGCCATCAGCAGCACAATGGTGCTTGTCAGCATGATGATCACTATAAGCTTGCGCTTTATCGATATGTCCCCGAAGCTCCACTTCATCGCTGTCCGCCCCCTCCGTCTTCCCTCACGATTGTCGCGAGGTTCAGGAGTTTTGAACTGATCTTCAGACCTGCCCGGCGCGCGGCGTCCACATTGATCTCAAAGCGTATTCTGTCTTTCACCTTTATGAGGTTTATAATCCCGCCGCGGCGGGCGAATCCCTCCATGTCCGCTACGGATAGGATCTGCTTGCCTTTCATCCTGTCCAGTATCGCCGGCAGGCGCTTTTTCTCCGAGGAGCTGATAAAGAGGATGTGGCAACTGTCGATCTCCCGGAGACTTGAGAACCGCCTGACAATCAGTTTCCTGCCCATGAAGGTCTCGCCTTCCACAGACCTGAGCGCGGGACCGAAGGGGTCATTGCCCAGGATGCAGAGATTGAGCGGGATGGAACCGTCCGCAAAGGCGTCGTCGGGCCATTCGACGAATTTGGCGAAATTGTACAGAAAACCCGCCTTGATGAGATACTCGCGGGGAGTGGTCGACTCAGCATAAGGGCTCTGCGCCCAGCTCAGCACAAAACAGACGATTATAAGGCCAATATATCTGTAAATCTTGTCACGCATGCAGTTTCCGGTTTTCTTGTTTCAAGAATAAACGCTATGCCGCCACAGGGCCGTTGAACATTTTCAAACACCCCTTCAAAACAAGTCAGAAGCTCCATTCTATTTTTCCGTATACGCTCCGCTCGACCTCGGTGGGAAGGGTATCCACAAACAGCGGGGTGCCGAACTCCGGATGCCGCCTGTCGAGCAGGTTCCGGCCGACAACGGAGAGCACAAGATTCCTGCGCATGTTCCAGGCCAGCCGCGTATCAAGACTGACATAACTGTCGACGTTCAGGGCCGGGAGATCATCCACATAGCGAAGCCACATGTCCCACTCCAGGTTCCTGTACAGGTCCATCGATGACCTCAGAGAGAACTGGTTCCTGGGGCTCTCCTCTTCGGCGCTTTCCGAGATCGTGTCGGTGCTGCCGTCTTCAAGGTGCAGGAATATCCGCAGGTATGAATAAGCGGCCTGGAGTCTCCATCCGTCCACGGGCCGCCAGTCGGCCACCACTTCGGCGCCGTAGGTCTCCCCGTTCATTTCATTGCCCACGGTCGAAGGAAGCACAAGGTGCAGCGGAGCCGGTGAGGGCTCAAGGGAGGTCGTGCCGGTCTCGAGCGTACGGAGGTTGTCATAGACATTGTAAAAGGTTGCAATATCAAGAAACAGGTTGTCTGTCGCCAGCACGCGGTATCCCACCTCATATGCGGTAAGCTCTTCGGACCTGAAGTCATCGTCGCCCTGGGCGGTCAGCAGCACGGGCAGGGCCGAAGGGTTCTTCGCAGTGCCCGGCGGAACCACTTCCGTGTTGATGCGCGCATCATGCTCGACCTGTGAAGGTGTCCTGACGGCACGCGATACAGCGGCCCATATGGTATGGTGCGGGTCCGGTGTGATGAGCACCCTCGCATTCGGCTGGTACTCGAAGCCGGTGTAGTCGTTGTGCTCGAACTTCGAGCCCAGCGTCAGGCGCAGCTTGTCTTCAATCAATGTGATGTCGTCCTGCACGAATGCGCTGTAAAGATGGTCATTGCGGTTGTCGGGCTCCAGAGCGACACTGAATCTGTTGCCTATGTCGCCGCTTGTAAAACGGTATCCCACACCCCATAAAACCTCCTGTGATTCACCGACGGCAAAGCGGTGCTGGAAGTCGATGTCGATGGTGTCGCGGTTTTCCCTGAGTGTCGTGTCCTCATGTTCAGTCCGGTCATAGTACAGTTGCAGCGCCATATCGGAAGACTCCGAGAAAACATGTTTCCATCTCGTCAATATGTTGCCGCCGCCGATCTCGTTGTTATCCTCGAAAGTACGCGAATACGGGGCGTACAGGTAAGGTTCCGTGACCGTCTGGCTGTTGTTGCCGGTGAAGATGTCCCCCTGGAGTGTCCACGAATCATCATAAGGTGTCCTCCAGTCAAGACGGAAACCCGCCCGCCGGAGGTCCCAGTTGTCGTTTGCCTCGCTGCCGGAGGCGAATACGGAATTATCGCGGTCTGAATATTTGGCGTATACCCTGAAGTAGGCATCATCGCCTACCCTGGCGCCGTACCGCACACTGCCGGAACCCCTGTCTTTGGTGCCGATACGCGCGCTCACGAGCCCCCCCTGTGTTTCCTCGGCGTCTTTCGTTATTATGTTTATGACGCCGTTGACCGCGTTTGCGCCCCAGAGCGTTGCCCCGGGTCCGCGTATCACCTCGATACGCTCCACATCCTCAAGAACCGGGTTCTTCATCTGCCAGAACACTCCCGAGAAGAGAGGAGTGTAGACGCTGCGGCCGTCGATCAGTACGAGCAGTTTGTTGGCAAAGCGGCCGTTGAAGCCGCGCGATGTGATCGCCCATTTGTTGGCGTCGATGCGGGCGACCTCAAGCCCGGGCACAAGGCGCAGCGCCTCGGGAATGCTCGTGACGCCGGATCGCCGGATATCATCCTGAGTGATGACGAAAACCGCCGCCGCGGCGTCATACATCTTCTGTGGCTTCTTGGACACGGAGGTGATCTTCATGTCCATCAGCTCCTCAAGGCTTAATTCCGTTATGTCGATCTGGTTCAGATCGTTCAGGGCGTGGACGGGGAAAGACAACAGTAAAAAGCAGAGGCCGGCGAGAATCAGGATCTTTTTAACTCTGCCCCTTATATCTCTGATATAAAATTCCATATTATATTCCTCCTGTAGCTTTTATCTGTAAATACAAACCCGGTTTTTCCTTTCCTTTCTCGCCAGGTAAAGCATGTTGCCGGCATTCCGGACCAGTTCTTCGGCTGTGGACGCATCGGTCATGCAGAAGGCGATGCCCATGCACAGATTTATATCCGCCGGCTTGACAGGTGCATTATCCCCGAAAGAATGCGAAGCGAAAGCCCTGCGTATTCTTTCGACGACTATCAGGGCGTTGTCTTTGTTGTAATAAGGCAGTATGACCGCGATCTCATCATCGCCGTACCGGGCGGCCAGGTCGATCTCACGGACGTTGCCTTTTATCACCCTGGCCAGTTCCCTTAATATCATGTCCCCTGTTGAACGGCCGCAGGAATCATTATAACGGTCAGGCTCATCGATACCGATCATGACAAGGCCTACCGGATAGCCGTGACGCAGCGACCTTTTCACCTCAAGCTCCAGAAAGCGTTTGAAATAGGGATGATTGTAAAGCCCGGTGAGGGGGTCGATTATTGAAGGATTCAGCGCCCCTTCGTAATTGGAATAAAATGTGTCCATATACAGTTTCTTCTTGAGCAGGATATTGATACGTGCGCGCAGTTCCCGGAAATTGATCGGTTTTATAAGATAGTCGTCAACGCCGGGCTCAATGCACATGTCCATGTTTTCCATGTCCTGCAGGCGGGTAATCATTATAATGGGGATATTCCTGCTCTGGTGCATTCCCTTCAGGCGGCGGCATATCTCGAAACAGTCCATGTCCGAGAGGTTGATGTCCAGCAGGATAAGGTCCGTTCTCTCCCTCTGTACAACGGATATGGTTTCCTCGCCGTCCCTGGCAATGGATATCCTGTAGGGTTGCCCCTCCAGGTAGTTCTGAATCAGCCTGGCATCCTTTTCACTGTCTTCCACGAGAAGCACGGACGGTGAATCCGCCGCCCCTGATAACGGCGTCTCGCGCTTCACCGAGGCGGCGAAGAACTCGGCGGACTGCCTGTGTATGGCCAGCTGATCCTGGTACTGCTTCAGCCGTATGACGGAATTTATCCTTGCCATTAGCTCCGTGGTATTGACCGGTTTGTCGATAAACTCGTCGACACCCGTCATCAGCGCCTTTTCCTCATCACATTTTCCATCGAGGGTGGTTATCATGATTATGGGTATATCACGGGTGGCGGGATTGTTTTTCAGCTTCCTGGTTATGTCGTAGCTGTCCATATCGGCTATCGTGAAGTCCAGCAGGATTATATCCGGGAATTCATTGACCGCCTTTTCCAGGGTCTCCTCGGTGGTTGATGCGCTGATTATTTCATACTTGTCGTGCGGGAACCTCGCCTTTAATAATTTTATGTTCAGCGGGTCGTTATCAATGATCATGATCCTGTTTTTATGATTAAAGTCTTTTCTGTGGTGGGATTTCCTGTGTTCCGTGTTTTCCTGCATCAATTGCAGTATCTTCTTCAGGAAACTCCTTGTGTCTATAGGCTTGCTTATGTATCCGTCACATCCGGATTCCCTCATTTTAAGGTCGTCCCCATGCATTGCATGGGCTGTCAGCGCCACGACGGGAATGTCTCTGAGGGCAGGGTCGTTTTTGATTATGCGGGTGGCGCTCAGCCCGTCCATGCCCGGGAGCTGAATATCCATCAGGATAAGGTCGGGCTTGCGCTCCCTCGCCAGCCGGATGCCGGTCTGGGCATCACTTGCCTCAAGTATCCCGTATCTGCCCAGTTGAAGCAGGTCCCTTATAAGCTTCATGTTTACGGGATTATCTTCGATTATCAATATAGTCAGGTCTTCCATTACAATCCCCGTCCGTCCTTGTCAAGTTATTCTTTAAAAAAGGACAGGCCTCCCGCTTTCCGGCATAACCTTTCCCTTGATAATGAATCGTCACTAATTGTTTGTCGGTATATTCCTGAAAAACTTTAGTTTTTCAGGATATAAACCTTAATGTTGCATAAACGGGCAGGAGAGTCCGCCGGAAAACCTTTATAAAGCGATTGGATATCGGAAATATGTCCCTGTTGCAGGAATTAACGGAGAGTGAAATTCCAAAAGACGGCAATATGCCGTGCGGAATATGTCCTGAAGGTATCGCGGATAAAGCTTTTCCACCGGACTCTCCTGCCCGCGGGCGGCAGTTTTATGCCGGTGCAAGGTAAAAACAGGACGGGAAACGGAAGGTATAATGTTCACGGGGGGGCGTGTGCAGTCGCCGGGAGGCGGAACGTAATATGAAGATTTATTACGCGTGGAAAACCTTACGCGGCAACCTTTATGTGCCACGGCTCAAACCGCACCCCGAGCAGGTTTTTCCGCGGATAGCGGAGTGTAAGATAGCCGAGGTCGCTGAGCCGTTTATATACCCTTGTGGTTGTAAAACGCCCGGTGAAGTTGTCCGCGCCGAGACCGGCCTGTCCCACGTCGAAATCGCCATTGGCGTGAAACGAATATCCCGGCGGAGCGAGTGAGCGCGAAGCCAGGGAGAGATTGCCGCCGTGCCTGTAGGCCTTGTTCAGAAACAGCAGGAACTGCTTCATGATGCCGCGTATTCCTGAAGTCAACCTGACGTCTTCCCCCACCTGGCGCCTGATCTTCTCAAAGGTCTCCAGCGGCGCGCCCCTGTAGAGATAGTTCCCGGTATAGGGGATACTGACAACGTCCTTTACCCTGACCCTGTCGGTGAGATTGTGCATGGTTTTCTCTCCGAAGAAACCGTACAGCGATGCATCCGTATAAAATATCTTTTCCATAAACGCGGTTTCCACCTTCGTGAATTCCCCCACTTCCGGGTACATGCGGGCAATCCTGACGCCCCTGTCAAAGCTCAGCTTCTGGAAATTGCCGTGCCCCACGAGTTGCTGAAGCCGCCTGAGCCTCATAACCACGGACTCAAACACCCGGTATTCCGCAAGGTCAATCCGGACATCCCCCGCCTGGGGTTCATCAAAGTGCTCCATCCGGTGCAGGTAATCCTTTATATTGTCATCGAATTTTTCAGGCAAAGAGAGCCGCGCTGGGGTCATCATGTCCTGCGCCATTATTTCAGGGGCGATTCCCCATCCTACGGCGCCCATAACCGCGATTTTCAGAAAGTCCCTTCTCTTCATTCTCCTTACATTACAGCGGCATAAAATACCGCCCCCGGGCAGGAAGAGTGTGCGGGGGGTTTTAAGGCGGACTCTCCTGCCGGCTTATGCCAACATTAAGGTTAAGGCTTACTCAGAATCTCGCCCTGAAAATGGATGCCGAGTAGAGTATGCCGTTTTCCTCTTTGCGTATTGCCGGTGCGGGAACGGCGAACTTTATTTCATCATTTTCCAGTTCTACAAGACTGTCCGTCTCCGCGAACCCGTAAACCATACCCCCGACAGAGCCGATAAGGATTCCCGCCGCAAGATTCTGGGCAAAGTGTCTCTGTTCCACCAGATAAACGGCGGTGCCTATTATCGCTCCGATCGCCGTACCGTAAAGTGTGTCCCTGAAAATTATCTCTCCGTCGGTACCGGCAGCGTATGCGGCACCTTCAAAAATCATGATCGACAGTACAGCGACAAGCAGAATCCTTTTAACCATTAACCATCCCTCCTTGTTTGTTTTAGGGTATTATAAAACATTTACCCGTATTTACAAATACTCAGCCTGGTAAAAAATCATGAAAAGCGCATGTAGGTA
>JALSHG010000070.1 GCA_026982355.1 Thermodesulfovibrio sp. | reverse complement strand
AGGAGTATATATCCAATCAGGAAAAACTTGATAGTGAGCGAGAAGAAGGTAAGTTTTAATTACGGCCGTCTTTGAGACGGCTCATAACCGTCAAGCCTCCCTCTTTGAGGGAGCGTCATGACTTTAATGTTTCATAAGCCTGCAGGAGAGTCCGCTGTAAAACCTTTATAAAGCGAGGGGATATTGGAAATATGTCTATGTTGCAGGACTCTCCTGCCCGCGGGCGGTATTTTATGTCGCTGTTAAGTTTAACCCAAGAGTGAGGGGCCACTCTTGGGTTAAGGAGGATTCCGGTATAAGGCGGGAAATGGTAGGCGATGGTGGTTTCGAACCACCGACCTCTGCCGTGTGAAGGCAGCGCTCTCCCCCTGAGCTAATCGCCCGTGAAATTATTATACATTATATTATATTTGACTTGAATATTGCACAAGCCGCAGGCTCTCCAGCCGTTTTGTGCAACTGTAATTCAGATTTACACCGGATGCCTGGATTTCGCGTGCTCTTTTTTCATCAACAGGTATTCCCTTATAAACCTGTTGATGTCACCGTCCAGTACGGCATTCACATTGCCTGTTTCATACCCGGTACGGTGGTCCTTTATGAGCTGATAAGGCTGCAGGATATATGATCTTATCTGGCTGCCCCATGCGATCTCTTTTTTTTCTCCTATGAATTCCTCCATTTTTTCTTCCTGCTCTTTTTTCTTTAACAGATAGAGACGCGCCTTGAGTATCTTGAGAGCCACGGCCCTGTTCTTGTGCTGCGACCTCTCGTTCTGACAGCTGACGACGATGCCTGTCGGCAGGTGTGTGAGGCGGACCGCGGAAGAGGTTTTGTTCACGTGCTGGCCCCCGGCGCCGGATGCCCTGAATGTATCCATTTTCAGCTCGTCGTCTTTGATCTCCATGTCGATATCTTCGCTTATCTCCGGGTAGACGAGCACAGCCGCGAATGATGTATGGCGTCTTTTATTCGTGTCAAAGGGTGAAATCCTCACAAGCCGGTGCACACCTGCTTCGCCTTTGAGGTATCCGTAGGCATACTGGCCGGTGATGGTTAACGTGGCGGTTTTTATTCCCGCCTCTTCCCCGGGGAGCAGGTCGACTATTTTCACCTGAAAGCCCCTCCGCTCCGCCCATCTCATGTACATCCTCATGAGAATCTGCGCCCAGTCCTGGCTTTCTGTTCCCCCGGCGCCCGGGTTGATGCTCAGTATGGCGTTGTTCCGGTCCTCCTTCAGCGAAAGCGTGCTTCTGAGTTCCATGTCGTCCACTTCCGCGACGAGGCCGTCCATTGTCTTTTCAGCCTCTTCCAGGAGGGATTCTCCCCCTTCCTCTTCCGAAAGCGCAAGAAGAATGTCGATATCCTCGAGTTTTTTTTCTATTGAATCGAAAGGCTGAAGGGAATTTTCAATGGCGGACTTTTCTTTCAGCAGTTCCCGGGCCCTGGCCGGGTCGTTCCACAGGTCTGCGGCCTGTAGTTTTTTTCCAATGGTATTGACATGCTGCCGCTTGGAAGGGACATCAAAGATACCTCCTGAGGGCGTCAATCCTCGTTCTGATTTCATTCAGTTTGTTTCTCAATTCATCGCAAGCGATCATAAGATATAACCTCCGTGTCCCGGGGAAATTCAAATGTTCTGCCGGGGCCTGAATTCAGGGGCTTTCTGCAAGGCCCCTCAGGACATTATACAAAAAAACGCAGCCGGGTGGCTATATTGCCGTTTTGAAGAAACCTTGATGTTGCATAAGCGGGCGGGAGAGTCCGGCGTAAAAACTCCGGACAGCGGTGTTTTTATGCGCTGCAAGGTAAAATATTCTTGACACGGCATAAATACTGTTGCTACTATACAGACGGCAACGCTGTAATTTAACAGGGGAAAACCTTGAAAAGAGATTTCCGTCTCAACAGTCTCGAAGTATGCCCGGCTGGGAATTTAAACGCCATTGTTCCCCTCACCCGTAATTACCATAATCCGATAAGATGAACGCCCCGCCGACCATAATTGTTGTCGAGGATGATGAGGGCCTGAACCGCCTGATCCAGAGAACCCTGCAAAGGGAGGGTTTCCGCACAGAGGGGGTTTTCAACGGAGCCGACGCCCTTGCCAGGGTGGCTGAAAACCGGCATTCGATTTTACTCCTTGATTACGATATATCGGACATGAACGGAAAGCAGCTTGTTGAAACCCTTATAGAAAAGAAATACGATGTTCCCTTTATTATAGTGACGGGGCAGGGAAACGAACAGATAGCCGTTGAGATGATGAAGCTGGGTGCAATGGATTATATAGTGAAGGGCAATGATTTTATAGACATCTTCCCGCACCTGATAAAAAGGGTTGTCAAGGAGCTTGGTTACAAGAACCTGTTAAAGAAATCGGAGGAAGACCTGCGCAAGAGCGAGGAGCGGTACCGGCGTCTGACAGAGGCAATCACTGATTATATATACACCGTATGCGTTGGAGCCGAGAGGACAACGGAGACGACCCACAGCGAGGCGTGTTTTGCAGTGACAGGATATACGGAAGAGGAATTCGCCCTCAACCCCGATTTGTGGATCCAGATGGTGGTCGAGGAAGACCGGGACCTCGTGCGCCGGCAGGCCGAACAGGTGCTTGCAGGGCGGTTTCCCCAGCCGATTGAACACAGGATTATCCGCAAGGACGGTGCCGTGCGCTGGGTTGAAAGCACGGTTGTCCCCCACCATGATGCCGAAGGCAACCTCATTTCCTATGACGGCATGATACGGGATATCACTGACCGCAAACGCCTGGAAAAGGCCCTTCTTGAAATCGAGGAGCGGGAACAGCGGCGCATAGGCCAGGACATTCACGACGACCTCGGGCAGCTCCTGACGGGCATTGCGTTTAAAACACAGGTGCTGGAGCGCAAGATTGAAAAAAATCAGTATATAGATTCCAGGGACGTGGCGGAGATTACATCGCTTATCAACCAGGCGAAGGACCAGGCAAGGCTCCTTTCAAGGGGGCTTCTGTCACTGGAGGCGGAAGAGGACAGCCTGATGGTGGCGCTGAAGGACCTTGCCGCCAATACCAGAAGGATTTTCAACGTGGCGTGCGAGTTCAAATGCGAGGACGTGGTCTCGATATACAACAAGGCGGCTGTCACACACCTGTATCGCATCGCCCAGGAGGCGGTCACCAATGCAGTCAGACACGGCAATCCCTCGCATATCGAGATTTGCCTTTCAAGGAGAAATGACGAGGTTGAGCTGAAAATAAGGGATGATGGAACGGGTATCCCGGAACCATCCGGACAGACAACCGGAATGGGGCTTCAGATCATGAAATACAGGGCGAACATGATAGGCGCCTCGTTTGATATCCACTCCGAAAGCGGCGGGGGGACGCTCGCCGTGTGTGTTTTCACCGACAGGGTAAGGGGAAGAAAGGATTGACCTGCATGGCGGAGGGTTTACCGTCTATTTCTTTTTCGGGGGGACAACGGTTTTCTTGATTTTCTTCCTGGCAAGGTTTGCCTGTTCGGAGTCCGGGAATTTTTCTATCAGCTTCTCGAGTATTATCCTTCCGGTCTTTTTGTCCTTCAGTGCATAAAAGGCGAGTCCCTGCTTCAGCATGGCGTCCGGGTACTTGTTGCTGTCAGGGTTTTTCCTGAAGAGTTCCTCATATGCAAGAATGGCGTCTTCGTAATTTCCTTCCTTGTAATAACTCTCTCCTATCCAGAAACGCGCATTGTCCGAGTACTCGCTCTCGGGATAATCATTGATCACGGACATGAACTTTTTGCGCGCTTCTTCCATTCTGCCTTCTCTGAAGGCCCTGTAGGCATCCATATAAAGGTCTTTTATTTTATTCGCCTGCGCGGCATCCGCCCGTACCGTTTCTCCGCCCCCGGGGACCCCGGCTTTTTTTGCTTCACCGGGTTTTCCCGGTCCGGCGGCGGCTTTCGCCCCTTCTTTCTCAATCATGTCAAGCTTTCTTCTTAAGTCCTTGACGGCGAGCTCCAGTTCCCTGAGCCTTTCCTCAAGGCTCTCCCTCATCTTGAGGAATTCAGCGGAACTCTTCTCGGCAAAATACCTCGCCTCTTCAAAACGTCCCGTCAACATACGGAATTCGCCGGTCAGGGACTGAAGCTGAACAACGAGGCCGGAAACCGTTCCTGCTGTTGCCTTTTGTGACTCTTCGATCCTCTTCAGTTTTTTATCCATCAGTTTCTTCCAGGGGGGAACCTGCGTCATGGTGCTGGAGGATCTGCTTTCGATATTCTTAACCCGGGACTTCAGGGTGTTGATGTCATACTGCATCCTGCCTATTTCTTCGGATGTGGCGCATCCTGCAACAAGGACAGGGGTCATGGCAAGGAGGAGGACAAGCCTCAACCCCCGCACCGCCGCACGGCGCCGCGGTGCGGAAAATATGTTTGTGCAAGAGATATTAAAAGGCATTCCCGCTGTTTTCCGCTGCTGTTGCATGGCCGGCCGGTTTTTATTTTGCCACAACGAAATGGGCCCTTCTGTTTCTCTGCCAGCAGGCCTCGTTGTGCTGCGTGCAGAGGGGCTTCTCTTCGCCATAGGTTATGGTTATTATCCTTGATGGAGCCACACCGAGGGAGACGAGGTAATTTTTGGCGGACTTTGCCCTTCTTTCACCGAGGGCAAGGTTATATTCATTTGTTCCCCTTTCATCACAGTGACCTTCGATTATGATGTTCAGTTCCGTATTTTCATTGAGGAATGCAGCCACCGCGTCCAGGATGGGTCTGGCATCAGGTCTTATATCGTATTTGTCGAAATCAAACAGCACATCCGTGAAGACCGCCTTTGCCTTTTCTTCGGGCGACAATTCTTCAGCGGTGATCTTTTCTTCCTCTATAACCGGCAGTTGCTCTCCGGTGACCTCTTCCGCCACTTCGGGCGCCGGGGTCACCGTTTCAACCATAGCGGGCGGTGCCGGCTTAACTGCCTCCTCTTCAGGAGCCTTTGCATATTTCTTTGAACAGCCGACGGCGAAAACCAGCAAAAGAACAACAAAGAGTTTTTTCATAATAATATCCTCCTCATGAAATTAGATAATTTTTTTCGGTCGAGCCTCTTGCAAAAGTGTGAAAATGCCTGCATATGTCATTTCGACCGGAGGGAGAAATCTTTTGGCATCGACGAGTTACGAGACCTCTCTCTCCATTCGAGGTGACGGACAGAGGGCTTTCGCAGGAGCCTCCACTCGATGTTTCTATTTGAAATATGGTGACCATTTCGGTGACATTGCCTTCATGTATCCGGGTGTTATCCTCTTCAGCCCCTCTCCGTCTGAACGCATTATGTAAATACTGCGTCCCCCGTCCCTGTCCGAGTCAAAGGCTATAAAAAAACCGTCCGGGGAGAAAGACGGACTTTCATTATTACCGCTGAAAGTAAGCTGCCTTAAGTCGCTACCGTCAGATTTTACCACGAATATCTGATTTTTGCCATTTTTTCTTCCCACAAATGCAATCAGGTCATCGGCGGGGGACCATGAAGGAGATGTGTTGTATGAACCCTCGAAAGTGAGCCTCCTCACAGCGCTTCCGTCCGCATTCATTATGTATATCTGGGGCGTGCCCCCCCTGTCGGACACAAAGGCTATTTTTCCCCCGTCGGGGGAGAATACAGGGGAGACGTCTATGCCGAAAGACCTTGTCAGTTTTTTCAGCCTCTTACCGTGTATATCGATTGTATATATCTCGGAGCTGCCGTCTCTTGAGGATGAAAATGATACCAGTCCGTCCGGTGATGTGCCGCCGACAAGATTGAGGCCCCTTGATGAAAAGAGCACGGTTTCAACGGGACGCCTGAGGTCGCGGATATAAATTTTCCATTTCCTGTTTCTCTCGGATGAATAAAACAGGAACCGGCCGTCGCCGGACCAGCTGTGGCTTGATATGAGCCCCCTTGAAACAACCGTTTTTGAGTTATACCCGTCCCAGTCCATCACGCGCAGCTCTTTTCTGCCTATCGATGAATTCACCAGATATGAAATCCTGGTCCTGAATATTCCCTTTCTGCCGGTTGCGATATTATAGATGTCATTTGATACGCTGTGTGCCATCGTGCGGAGAATCATTGAGGATGCGTCAAGCCTCTTCTTGAGCACTTCACTGTTTTCAATCAGGTCCGTGACGGTCAGGATGACCTTCAGCCCGTCCGATGTATCGACTCTCAGGTCAGCCCTGATCTCGGCGCCCGGCACATCAGGATCGACGAATTCAAACATCCCCGTTGCCTCGAGATCGCTCTTCACCGTCCACTCGATCTTTTTTGCCCCGGACGGCCCCTTCGTGTTTATGGAGAGCGGAAGTTTTCTTATTGCAGGGGATGTGATGTCTATATAGATTCTTGCCTGTGCGGGAGACAGGACAAGGCAGAGCAGCACAATACAGATGAGATTAATGACGGCGGTCTTTCTCATGGACGAAACCTCAGGACCACCTCCCTTTCCACGGGGTGGGGGGGCAGGGGAGACGAATCCAGCACGGCCTTCACAGCCGAACGGTCAAAGGGCCTGCTGCCTGATGACTTTTCAATACGGTGAAAGATGATATTCCCCTTCTCGTCCATGCGGAACATGACGATTGCCTCCAGTTCCGAATCCCTCAACTCAACGGGATAGCCCCAGTGGCTTTTTATTATCCGGCTGATCAGCCTCCCGTAAGCATCTGAATCGGCAGAGTCGCGGGCGCCGGCGACGGCCACTGATGAAACCCTCCCGAGCTTTTTCTTTCTTATATTCTCTATTGCACCGGCAACGGCCTCTTCCTCCGCTTCTTTTTCCTTTTTCCGTTTGGCCAGGGCGCTGATGGCCCTGAGCCGCTCGATCTCTTTCGCCACCCTTTGAGCCGGTGGTTCCAGCGACACCCCCTTTTCGGGCCTGACCCTCCTGCGGGGGGCCGGCTTGACCTTCACCCCCGCCTTCCCCTTTTTTCTGATTGCAGGAGCTATTGTTGCTTCACCCCGTATTTCAGCAGGGGCAACGAGGCGCACGGAATAGCTTCTGTATTGCCTTTCCCTGGTCTTTATCGGAATAGTTACAAGCATTATTAAAAACAGATGCAGGATTGCCGATGCAATGACGATTTTCTGTAAGTCCGGTTCTTTCCCGATGTGCAGGGACCGCTTCATCGAATACGCGCTTTTGGCTCGGTCACCATCCCCAGTCTCTCTATGCCGATCTCCCTCAGTTCCCCCATTACGGCCACAACCACGCCGTAGGGAACATCCCTGTCAGCCTTGAGGAATACCTCTTTGTTTGTGTTTCCCGACAGTTTAGCGGTTAATGACTTCAGGGTAACGGAGGTCTTGTCAACATAAATTCTGCCGTCTTTCTTTATTGTTACGACAATCCGTTCGGCGGGGGATAGTTCCCTGCCCTTTGCCTGAGGCAGATTGATGTCTATGCCCTGTTGAAGCAGGGGGGCGGTTACCATGAAAATGATAAGAAGGACGAGCATAACGTCCACAAAGGGGGTGATGTTGATTTCAGATAGTGCCTGTCTGCGCCTCTCCATTGCTCCTCGTCAAACTGTCTGTCAGTTCCTGGCAGAAATCCTCCATCATTATAATATTCCTCCTGCTTCTGCTCAGGAAGTAGTTGTATGCCACAACAGCCGGAATCGCGGCGGCAAGCCCGGCGGCAGTGGCTATAAGGGCCTCGGCAATACCCGGGGCCACCACGGCCAGCGAGGCCGCACCCACCCTCCCGATGCCCATGAATGAATTCATTATGCCCCATACAGTGCCGAAGAGACCGATGAACGGCGTGGTCGAGCCGGTTGTTGCAAGGAATGTGAGGTATTTTTCAAGACGGCTCGTTTCCATTGCAACGACCCTCTTGAGGGTGCTTTTTATCTCCTCCCTCCTTGCCCCTTCAATTGAATATGCGGCCCTGAACAGGTTCGCCAGAGGACTGACCGAGAATTTCCTTGTGGACTGATACAGTATGTCCCATTGCCTGTTTCTCAGGAACGCCCTCTGAAACGCTGCTGATTCTTTTTCAACCTTTGACAGCAATATGTATTTGTAAATGATTATCGCCCATGAAAATATTGAAAAACACAGCAGTACAACAAGGACAAACTTTACAACCGGCCCGGCCTGAAGTATGAGTGTCAATACAGTGTCGCCGCTCATAGATTATTGCAGTTTAAAGGAAACCATTCAAAAAGTCAAAGCCGCGCTGGGGCACCACGGGCCGGCAGTGAAAAGCAGGGACTCCTCCCGCATTGCGGAGTTCTTTCCCGTCATTACAGTTTATTCCGCTGATTGCCGCCGTGTCCGCCCGGCCCGGTTATCCACTGCTGTT
Organism: Thermodesulfovibrio sp.; assembly: GCA_026982355.1. Taxonomy (GTDB): domain Bacteria; phylum Nitrospirota; class Thermodesulfovibrionia; order UBA6902; family UBA6902; genus JAADFS01. Next base: position 6,452 of record JALSHG010000070.1, on the reverse strand, counting down.
TATAAAATTCATAAATATACTTATTGATTTATTGACAAAAGCGTTTCTCTATGTTAATTTTTGTGAGCTTTATGCTTTTTTGTACTCTTCAATTCCTGAAATTCTGAAGAATAGGGAGTGTAAATGTTAGAACTCAACAAATGGTTTTTTGTCCAGCTTGCAAATTTCCTGATCCTTCTTTACGTGCTTAACGTCATCCTGTTCAGGCCTTTCATGCAGCTCTTCAGGGAAAGGAAAGAGGGGACGGAAGGCGCCCTCGAAAAGGCAAGGGCCATGGAGAAGGAAAAAGAAGAAATAGTGGCCCGGATCGATGCAAAGCTGGCAGACGCAAGGGCCCAGGCAAAAAAGATATTTGAGGACCTGAGCAAAGAGGGCATGGACATCCAGAGAAGCACCATTGAGTCCGCCCAGAACGAAGCAGTGGAAATCAACAGAAAGGCAAAGGCGGAGCTCGAGGCTGCCACGGAAAAGGCACGTGCGGCCCTGAAGGCTGATGTCGAGGCTTTCTCAAAGCAGATTGTTGAGAAGCTGGTCGGTACTGTGATATGAGAAAAGAAATTCAAAATTCAAAATTCAAAATTCAAAAAATTCAACTCGTCACCTTTCTGGCGGTGACGGGCAGTTTCATGTTTGCGGCGCTGGCCTTTGCCGGGGGCGGGGAGGGCGCTGAGCATCATTTTACATGGAAGGACTGGCTGTGGCCGGTTATTAATTTTGCAGTACTCGTGTTCATACTTGTTTTCTTCAGCCGCAAGCCGATCGGCGAGTACTTCAGGAAACGCACGGAGCTGATTGAAAAGACGCTAAGGGAGGCTGCGGAGGCAAAGGAACTCGCCGGCAAGGCCCTCAATGAAGTCAGGCAGCGCATGAAAAGCACGGACAGCGAAATGCAGGAGATAATCGAGGCCGCAAGGAAGTCCGGTCAAAAAGAAAAGGAGGCGATCATCGCCGAGGGAGAGCACCTGAAGGAAAGGATACTTGAACAGGCGAAGTCCAATATTGATTTTGAGCTGCAGAAGGCAAAGGAAAAGATAAAAGCCGATGCGGCGCTTATGGCCCTTGAACTTGCGGAAAAGCAGATCAGGGAAAAACTGGGCAAAAAGGAACAGGACATCCTTGTTAATGATTACATCAAGAGACTCGAGGCGAAAAATTGAACAAAAACCAGATTGCAAAAAAGTACAGCAGGGCGATAATCAACAGCACCGATATCTCCGGCATACCCGGCATCATCGATGAATTCAAGGCCTTTTCAGACCTGATCGATGCAAACAGGCAGCTCAGGCTTTTGTTTGCCGGCAGGATATTCAGTGAGAATGAAAAGGAGAAGGCGTTCAAGGCGCTTGCCCCTCTGCTGAAGTTCAACCCCGATACCGGGAAATTCCTGAGACTCATAATCGTCCAAGGGCACCTGTCCGCCCTGAAAGAGATTATCACGGCGTCGATCAATATATATAATGAAAGGCAGAAAAAGGCGACCGCAGTGGTGGTGTCGCCTGTGGAACTGGACAGCAAGTATGTCCAGCGCCTCAAAAAGGCCTTAAAGCGGATGACCGACAGGGATATCACGATCGAGAAGGAAATAGACGAGTCCCTGCTCGGCGGGTTCATTGTTAAGGTGGGCAGTACAATCTTCGACAGCAGCGTAAAAGGTCAGCTTCGTCTTTTACGGGCGGAATTGATGAGATAAATTCTGGGGGTGATTTAATGGAAGTTACAGAGCTTAAAGCTGAAGAAATCAGTGAGTTGATAAAAAAGCAGATAACGGATTTTGAAAGGCGTGTTGATGTGAGCGAAGTTGGCACGGTTGTCAAGGTCGGTGACGGAATTGCGACGATATACGGCCTCGACAAGTGTATGGCATCAGAGCTTCTCGAATTCCCGAATGAGATATTCGGCATGGCGCTTAACCTGGAGGAAGATTCCGTGGGCGCGGTTCTCTTCGGCGAGGACACGCTTATCAAGGAAGGTGATATCGTCAAACGCACCGGAAAAATCATGTCGGTACCTGTGGGCGAGGCCCTGCTGGGAAGGGCGGTCAATGCCATAGGCCAGCCGATTGACGGAAAGGGGCCGATTAACGCCAAGGAGACGAGAATCGTTGATATAGTGGCGCCGGGTATTATCGACAGGCAGCCTGTACGCGAGCCCATGCAGACAGGCCTCAAGGCCGTGGACGCAATGATCCCGGTCGGCAGGGGGCAGAGGGAGCTTATCATCGGTGACCGCCAGACAGGGAAAACGGCGATAGGAATCGACGCCATCATCAACCAGAAAGGCGGCGACGTGATGTGCATATATGTTGCGGTCGGACAGAAACGTTCCAATGTTGTCCGTGTCGCCAAGAAGCTTGAAGAGGAAGGCGCAATGGAGCACACCATCATAGTGTCCGCTTCCGCCAGCGAGCCCGCCCCGCTGCAGTACATTGCCCCGTACACCGGATGTGCGATGGGTGAATATTTCAGGGACACGGGCAGGCATGCGCTCATAATCTACGACGACCTCAGTAAACAGGCGACGGCATACAGGCAGCTTTCGCTCCTGCTGAGACGCCCGCCGGGACGCGAGGCGTTTCCGGGAGACGTCTTCTATCTCCATTCGAGACTCCTTGAAAGGGCCGCAAAGCTCTCCGACAAACTGGGCGGGGGCTCCCTTACCGCGCTGCCGATAATTGAGACACAGGCAGGCGACGTCTCCGGTTATATCCCGACAAACGTTATTTCAATTACAGACGGGCAGATCTACCTTGAACCCGAGCTTTTCTATGCAGGCGTAAGACCGGCCATCAACGTGGGCCTGTCGGTCAGCCGTGTCGGCGGCGCCGCCCAGACAAAGGCGATGAAACAGGTGGCGGGAACCCTGAGGCTTGACCTTGCCCAGTACAGGGAAATGGCGGCATTCGCCCAGTTCGGCTCCGACCTTGACAAGGCGACCCTCGCACAGATAGAACGCGGCAAGAGAATGGTCGAGCTCCTGAAACAGAACCAGTATGTCCCGCTTCCCATGGAAGACCAGGTAATCGTTCTCTTTGCAGGCACACAGGGTTACATAGACGACATCCCGGTTGAAGCCGTAAAGAGATTCGAGGATGAATTCCTCAAATTCATGAAAGGCACAAAGGACGACATACGGGCGGAACTCCGCGAGAAAAAGGAGATTGACGATACACTGAAGGAAAAACTGTCCAAGGCGATAGAAGAATTCAAGAAAGGATTTCAGGCATAAGGCCATCGGCACCACGGTCGAAAGGGCCGGCGGCTGAAAGCTGACAGCTTCTAAAAAAATGGCTACACTAAGAGATATAAAAAGAAGAATAAACGCCGTTTCAAATACAAAACAGATCACAAAGGCCATGAAAATGGTCGCCGCCGCCAAGCTGAGAAAGGCGCAGACGAGAATGACAGAGATGAGGCCCTACGCGGAAAAGATGAATTCCGTGATAGCGGCCCTGTCGGGAGGAGAGGGTGATCTGCATCCCCTGCTTGTTCAGAGACCGAGGCGCACCATAGAGCTGCTCGTGCTGACAAGTGACAGGGGATTGTGCGGCGCTTTCAACTCGAACGTTCTGAAGGAAGCGGAAAGATCCATAGCCGGATGGAATGCGGAAAACTTCCGTGTCAGTATAAGCGTTGTCGGTAAGAAGGCCAGGGATTACTTTAAAAGACGCAAGGTGGAGATGCGCAACGAGTGGACGGGTTTATCCGGCAAGCTCGTTTATTCCGACGCCCGGCGCATAGCGGAAGACATAATAGAAAATTACATGAATGAGACCATAGACGAGGTCTTTATAGTCTACAACCAGTTCAGGACCGTGATAAGCCAGGAAGTGACCGTAGCGCAACTAGTGCCCATGGCGCCGCCTGAAAGCGAAAAAGGCGGGGAAGGGCAGGAGGAAGCATCAACTGTTTTTATATACGAACCTTCGCAGCAGGCGATACTCAGCCAGCTTCTCCCGAAGAATATAGAGGTGCAGATATACAGGGCATTACTCGAGTCACAGGCATCGGAAGAGGCGGCAAGAATGACGGCAATGGAAAATGCCACCAAGAATGCGGACGAGATGATAGGCTCACTGACACTTCAGTACAACAAGGCGAGACAGGCAAGCATTACCGCAGAGCTTATGGACATTGTCGGAGGTGTGGAGGCGCTGAAAGGATAAGTCTCAAGGCTGCAACAGGATGCCGCCTGGCGCGGATTAAGGAAACGATGGTTGTTTTAAAACATATTCTGAACAATGCTGGATAAATTTTTTTTGGAGGTCATAGATCATGAACGAAGGTAAAATCGTACAGGTCATCGGCGCAGTCGTCGACGTTGAATTTGAAGATAAATTGCCTGCAATACTGAATGCACTGAAGGTCTCGCAGCCGGGCGACAAGGAGAAAGGCATACCGGACATCAACGTTACCCTCGAGGTGGCGGCCCATCTCGGCGACAATGTCGTAAGAACCGTTGCCATGTCCGCAACCGACGGCCTCGTAAGGGGCACCCCGGTAATCGATACAGGACAGCCCATTACAGTCCCGGTGGGGGAAAAGACTCTCGGCAGGATCATGAACGTCATCGGCGAGCCCATTGACCAGCAGGGGCCTATCGAGACCAAGGAGAGGCTGCCGATCCACAGGGAATCCCCTGATTTTACCGAACAGGATACATCAACGCAGGTCTTTGAGACCGGCGTCAAGGTCTTTGACCTGCTCGTTCCGTTCGTCAAGGGCGGAAAGATGGGCATGTTCGGCGGCGCAGGCGTGGGCAAGACGGTTGTCATAATGGAGATGATTCACAACATCGCCATGGTTCACGGCGGTGTGTCCGTGTTTGCAGGCGTAGGTGAAAGGACAAGGGAAGGCAATGACCTCTATCTTGAGATGAAGGAAGGAGGCGTTCTCGAAAAGACCACCCTGGTTTACGGCCAGATGAACGAACCGCCCGGAGCAAGGGCGAGGGTGGCACTCTCGGCTCTTACAACCGCAGAATACTTCAGGGACGAGGGACAGGACGTGCTTATCTTCCTGGACAATATATTCAGGTATACACTGGCTGGCGCCGAGCTTTCAGCGCTGCTCGGAAGAATGCCCTCAGCCGTCGGATACCAGCCGACCCTCGGGACCGACATGGGCATGCTCCAGGAAAGGATCACATCCACCAACAAGGGAGCCATCACGTCAATGCAGGCCATATACGTGCCCGCGGACGACCTCACCGATCCCGCCGTTGCCACGGCCTTCACGCACCTTGACGGGACGGTCGTTCTCTCAAGGCAGATTTCAGAGCTCGGTATATATCCTGCCGTCGACCCACTTGATTCAACATCAAGGATACTTGATCCGCTCGTGCTCGGAGAGGAGCATTACAATGTCGCCAGGCAGGTGCAGATGGTTCTGCAGAGATACAAGGAACTCCAGGACATCATCGCCATCCTTGGAATGGAAGAACTTTCGGAAGACGATAAAATGATCGTCGCCCGTGCAAGAAAGCTTCAGAGATTTCTCAGCCAGCCTTTCCACGTTGCGGAGACGTTTACGGGAACGCCAGGCAAGTACGTTAAGCTCGCCGACACAATAAAAGGGTTCAAGGCGATTGTCGAGGGTAAATACGATGACCTGCCGGAACAGGCGTTCTACATGGTCGGAGCCATTGAAGAAGTTGAGGAAAAGGCCAAGAGGCTTGCAGGGGAAGGATAGAGGATAGGATAAATGGCTGAAAAACTGACATTGGATATTGTTACGCCCTATGGGCATGTCTTCACCGGCGAGGTCGATGAGATAGTTGCAGCCGGAAGCGACGGCGAGCTTGGTATTCTGCCGGACCACATCCCTCTTATTACGACGCTGAAAATCGGGATGCTGACATACAGGAATGGTTCCGAGACGGCACATTTCTTTGTTAACTGGGGATATGCCGAGGTCGGCCCCGACAAGGTGACGATAATTGCAGACAGCGCGGAAAAATCCGAAGATATCGATGTTGAGAGGGCGAGGAAGGCCATGCAGCGTGCAGAGGAGCGTCTCAAACAGATTGAAAAATTCGACGAAGGACGCGCCAGGGCCGCGCTTGAACGGTCGATGATGAGGGTTCAGATAGCGGAAAAACAGACTGCAAGGTAAGAGGCGTTTTGTTCGGCGTCGGCGAGATCCGGTATGTGCCCTGATACGGGACAGCGTTGCCGGGATGATGTATTGACCTTTCCGCCGGGCGGATATTCCCAGACAGTTTCAATGCAATTTTACCCCACCGTGAGCCCTTAAGAGTGTTTAATCGTTTACCTTAATGTTGCACAAGCCGGCAGTGGAGTCCGCCGTAAAACCTTTATAAAGCGACAGGATATCGGAAATATGTCTTTATTGCAGGAGGTAACGGAGAGTGAAATTCCAGAGGATGTCGATAAGCCGTGCGGAATACTCTCCAAGGTATCGCGGATAAAGCTTTTCCGCCTGACTCCCCTGCCC
>JALSHG010000069.1 GCA_026982355.1 Thermodesulfovibrio sp. | reverse complement strand
TTTATAAAGCGATGGGATATCGGAAATATGTCTTTATTGCAGGACGTAACGGAGAGTGAAATTCCAAAGGATGTCGATAAGCCGTGCGGAATACTCTCCAAGGTATCGCGGATAAAGCTTTTCCGCCTGACTCCCCTGCCCACAGGCGATGTTTTTATGCCACTGTAAGGTTAATTCAATACAGGTGTAAGGTATTCAGAGATGCTTATAGAAAAAATAAACGGCCCGCAGGACCTTAAAGAGCTTTCGGTTCCCCGGTTAAAGGAACTCGCAGGTGAATTGAGGGAGATAATCATTGAAACGGTTGCAACCAACGGGGGCCATCTTGCCTCCAATCTCGGGAGCGTGGATCTCACCATAGCCCTGCATTATGTCTTTAACTCCCCCGAGGACAAGATCATATGGGATGTCGGCCACCAGGCGTATGCGCACAAGCTGCTTACCGGGAGGTACAGGGCGTTCTCCGGCATCAGGCAGTACGGCGGGATATCGGGATTCCCGAAGATCTCGGAGAGCCCCCACGACGCCTTCGGCACCGGCCACAGTTCAACGTCCATCTCAGCGGCGCTCGGCATGCTGGCGGGCAGGGACCTGAACAGGGAGAAATTCAAGGTCATAGCGGTCATAGGAGACGGGGCCATGACAGCCGGCCTTGCATTCGAGGGGCTGAACCAGGCAGGGCATTTAAAGAAAGACCTTATTGTGATCCTCAATGACAACGAGATGTCCATATCTCCCAACGTGGGTGCGCTTTCCGCATATCTGCGCAGGATGATGATGGGCGACCTGTATACAAAACTCAAGAAAGAGACGAAGATATTCCTCGAGCGCCTTCCCGGAGTGGGAGAGCCTGTTCTGAAGATAGCGCAGAAGGCCGAGGATACCGTCAAGGGCCTTGTCGTCCCCGGGCTCCTGTTTGAGGAGCTCGGATTTGAATATGTAGGCCCTGTGGACGGCCACAAGATAGAAGCGCTCATAGAGACCGTAAACACATTCAAGGACTTTCCGGGGCCGGTGCTGATACACACGATCACACAGAAGGGCAAGGGATATAAACCCGCTGAGCAGAACCCAGGCATATTCCATGGGATCGGACCCTTTAACATAGAGACGGGCGAGCAGATCCCCTCATCCAGAAAGTCTTACAGCGAGATATTCGGCAACTGCCTCACCGAGCTTGCAAAGCATGACGAGCGGATAATCGCGATAACAGCGGCTATGACGGAAGGCACGGGCCTTTCCGAATTCGTGAGGAATTTCCCGAAGAGATTTTATGACGTGGGGATTGCAGAGGGCCATGCGGTCACCTTTGCCGCAGGGCTCGCCACACAGGGGCTGAGACCCGTGGTGGCGATCTATTCGACGTTCCTGCAGAGGTCTTACGACGAGATAGTGCATGATGTGTGCCTGCAGAACCTGCCCGTGGTGTTTGCGATAGACAGGGGCGGAATAGTCGGCGATGACGGGCCTACACACAACGGGGCCTTTGACCTTTCCTACCTGAGGCACATTCCAAGCCTGGTGGTCATGGCTCCGAAGGACGGATACGAGCTCAGGTGCATGCTCAGGACAGCCCTGTCCCTCGATGGACCCTCGGCGATAAGATACCCGAGGGGCTCGGTTGAAGGCTCACAGGAAGACGGGGAGGCGGAGGAGATACCCGTTGGCAGGGCCGAGGTCCTGAGACAGGGGAAAGACGTGGTCATCGCAGCCATCGGCAGCACCGTCGGCCCCGCGGTGGAGGCTTCACGCCTCCTCGAGGAAGCGGGGGTCAGCGCATGCGTAATCAATGCAAGGTTTGTAAAACCCCTTGATGCCGACTTGATCCTGAGCCGCGCAAGGGAGACGGGGCATATCCTCACAGTGGAGGAAAACACGGTACTGGGCGGTTTCGGAAGCGCCGTGCTCGAGGAGCTTGCGGCATCAGGAACCGGGGGGCTGAAGGTAAAGACGCTCGGCCTTCCCGACAGGTTCATAGAGCACGGGCCCCAGGGGGTATTGAGAAAGATGCTGGGCCTGGATGCCGAAGGAATCGCAAGGGAGGCCATGGCGCTTGTAAGGAAATCCGCGGGTTGCCACAAGGTTTAAGAGACCCGCTGCAAACCTTAAACTGAGGCTCTTACGGATAAAGACACCGCCAGCGGGCAGGTGAGTGAGCTTTTCCGCCGGGCTCTCCTGCCTGTTTATGCAACCTTAAACCGAAATTCCCCCTGAG
>JALSHG010000068.1 GCA_026982355.1 Thermodesulfovibrio sp. | reverse complement strand
TCACCTGTTATCTTGACGCAGTCCTGGCAATCCGTCCGTGGGACGTAACATTGGATAAGAACTATTGAATAAGTTATAATGTTAAGCTGAATGAAAATTATCCGGTCTTTGCGGAAAATTCAATGAAAAAACTTCATGTTGCCCTGTTAACACTTGTTTTGGCTGTCGTTCCAGTAATACGGAGCTGCGGCGATGCCCGTGCAGGCACGCAGCCCTCAGCCCCTGCAGGAGAAGAAAACCCTTCCGGGGTCCCCGCCGGGGTGGAGAAAGCAAGGGACCTGGTGCTGGGGTATTTCCTGCCGTCCAGCGGGACGGTATCACTGGCCGGGGAGGGGATTGCCAGGATCAGGCTTGACACGGGGAAAGACTTGGACATAAAAAAAGGCATGCGCTTTTCCGTGTTCAGGCAGGGCGCGCCGTTTTATCATCCTGTAACAAACGAGATGATCGGCAGGACCGAAAACCTTACCGGCATAGTAGAGGTAAGACGGAAAGACGCGCGGGACGGCTCATATCTCTGCACGATAATCCGGGGAGACATTAAAAGGGGCGATACGGTCAGGATCACGTCTTCAAAGATAAAGCTCGCCTTTTTTCAGAAGAGAAAGGCCGACTGGGCGCTGTCGGAGGCGTTTTATGAATCTTTAAAGGCCTCGGGAAGGTTTGATATCCTCGAGACATATACATCCGCTTATGAGCCCCCGGAGCTGTCAAAACTTGCCGGAAAGCTCGGTGCGGAGGCATTTCTCATATTATCCACGCCCGTTGAAGACGGCGCAAGATTCCTGGATATAAAGCTCTACTGGACAGGGGACGCAAAGATGTTCGGGGAGATAAGGGAACCCGCAGCTGCCGGTGTTGCCGGGACGGCGGGGCCTGACGAGGAGTTTATATTTTCACCGGTCTCGGATACGGAGCCGTGGGGTGAATACGGGATCGAGGGCGGACGGTTGATCGCCATGGGTGATGTGAACGGCGACGGGCGGAAAGAAATCGTTATAAGTGACGGCAATGATATAAGGATTTACGGGCTTGGAGACGACCTCCGTGAATTGTGGCTGATAAAAGGCAGTCCCTCGGAAAAGCACCTCTCGATGGATATCCTGGACCTTAACAATAACGGAAGGGCCGAGATATTCGTCACATCCATGACCGGCCGTGACTCGGACAGCAGCCTGATAAACTCCGTGGGCGGCCGGATAAATTCATATGTAACGGAATATGACCCATCCGGGGGATTCGTAAAGATCAAAACCGGTATGCCGTATTTCCTCAGGGTCGAAGGCAATACCCTGCTCATGCAGAAGTTCGCGCCGTACGGTATATTCAGCGGGCCTGTATACGAGGGCGGATGGAGAGACGGTGATTATAAGCCCGGAAGGCCGCTCGGGCTTCCTCCGGGGGTGAATATCTACGGCTTCACTTATGTTGACTGGCGGAACAACGGCCGGGCCGGCCTGATATCATTTGATGACGGTGGTTATCTGACGCTCTATGACGCAGGGGGCGATGTCATATGGAAGAGCAAGGAGACATACGGGCGGTTCGGTCCCGGATTCAAGGACAGGATGCGTGCCACGGATGACCCTGATGCAAAGTGGTATATAAGGGGCAGGCTCAGATCCGTGAACACGGAGCGCGGGCGGGAAGTCATTGTGGTCAGGAAGATTCCCGTGTTATCAACCATGCCCGGCCTCGGTTACAGGGGGGCGGAGGTCTGTTCCCTGTGGTGGGACGGCTCCGCGATGCAGGAGAAACTGATATTGAAAGGCCTGCCGGGCACTGTCACGGACTACCGGATAGACGGCAACAGGCTGTTTCTTGTTGCCGGAGGGGATTTGTATTCGTTTGTAAAAAACGCCCTCGACGGGGAGTTCTCGAAAGGCGGCGCCCTCTACTATTACAATTTAGGGAAAAACTGAACGGCTATGAACATAAGGCATGCAGCATTGATCATGGATGGAAACGGCCGCTGGGCCAACATGAGGGGCCTCCCGCGCATCGAGGGGCACAGAAACGGAGTAAAGCGGGTGAACGAGATAATAGATACGGCCATCGAGCAGGGCCTGCAGGCCGTTACATTCTATACATTTTCAATGGAAAACTGGAAGCGGCCCGCGGCCGAGGTCAACGCCCTCATGCGCCTCCTGGATTCTTACCTCAGGAGAGAGATGGAGAGGCTGCACAAGCTGAACATAATTTTCAGGGCGGTCGGATATCTCGAGAAACTGCCGGCGGGAATCCGGAAACTGCTGGCGGCCTTCGAGGACCTGACAAGACACAATACAGGGCTCATTGTCGCATGCGCGCTCAGTTACGGGGGAAGGGAAGAGATACTGCATGCCGTAAAAGACATGATCAGGGAAGGCGTGCAGCCGGAGCAGGTCACCGAGGACCTCATGGAATCCCACCTCTATACATCCGGCATGCCCGAGCCTGACCTGATAATACGCACGAGCGGCGAGATGAGACTCAGCAACTTTCTTCTCTGGCAGTCAGCGTATTCCGAGTTTTACTTTACAGAGACGCTCTGGCCCGACTTCGGGAGGAATGAGTTCATAACCGCCATCAATGAATACCGGAGCCGCGAGAGAAGGTTCGGCGCATTGCCGGGAAAGAAAGGACGAACTGCATATGCAAGGCAAAGAAAAAAAAGGGTCCAGCGTTAAAAGACATATAGCGGCCGCGATCTTTCTGCCGTTTCTCGTTGCATATTTGTATTTTCTTCCGCCGCCCTATTTCCTGGCGTTGCTTATCGCCGTCGGCGTCACTGCAATGTGGGAGTTTTACACCATGTACAAAGTGCCGGCGAGACTGTATGTGCCGGGCCTTGTAATCGCTGCCTCCCTGCTGTATATATCCTGCCGTTACCCCGCGCTGCTTGCCGAAAGTGTCTTCATCGGCCTTTTCGTGTTATTGCTGCTCAGGCTGTCTCTTGCGGCGACTCCAGCGGGATGCATGTCGGAACTCGGCCCCCTTGCCGTCGGTTTTTTTTATATAGCGGGTTTTCTCGCCTTTCAATGGTTGATAAGGACGGGTTCATCCGGACGGGAATATATCTTCCTCCTCTATATATCGGTCTGGATATCCGACAGCGCGGCCTATTACATAGGCACATACATGGGAAAAAACAAACTGTGTCCCTCCATAAGCCCCAACAAGACCATCGAGGGCGCATTCGGGAGCGTGCTCGGGGGCATACTGGGGGCGGGGGCGTCAAAGGTTATGTTCGGCATCCCCGGCCTTTCGGTGCAGGGAGCCGTATCAATCGGCGCGGTCATGGGTGTAACGGCAATGACGGGGGACCTGATCGAGTCCATGTTCAAGAGGGATGCAGGCGTCAAGGATTCAGGCAACCTGATTCCCGGTCACGGGGGCATACTCGACAAACTCGACGGTATGCTTGTGTCCGGACCGGTGCTTTATATCATAGTGAGGTACTTTTGAAAAGGCTTTCCATTCTGGGTTCCACCGGCTCCATAGGCAAGAACACCCTTGAGGTCATCTCCAGCCACCCGGACAGGTTCGGTGTCGCTGCGCTTGCGGCCAGGAACAACATAGAGGAGCTTGAATCCCAGGTAAGGGCATTCAAACCGGACGTCGTCGCCGTGCTGGATGAATCGGCGGCCCGGGCCCTGAGGGAAAGGGGCCTGCCCGTTGATGTGCTCGCCGGCGGGCAGGGCATTGTCGAGGCGGCCGTCCTTGACAGTGTGGACATGGTGGTATCCGCAATTGCGGGCTCTGCCGGTCTCGTACCGACCCATGCAGCCATACAGGCGGGAAAAGACATAGCGCTGGCAACAAAAGAGACACTCGTGATGGCAGGCGATATAATCATGTCGGAGGCGTCCGAAAAGGGGGTCTCCATCATCCCGGTCGACAGCGAGCACAGCGCCGTCTTCCAGTGCCTGGACGGAAGGGATATGAACGAGGTCGAAAGGCTCGTTCTCACGGCCTCGGGAGGCGCCTTTCTGAGAAGCAGTATATCCGAGCTTGAATCCGTCACCCCTTCCGATGCACTGAAACATCCGAACTGGGACATGGGAAGAAAGATAACCGTCGACTCCGCCACCCTGATGAACAAGGGGCTTGAAGTGATAGAGGCGTGCCGGCTGTTTAACATGCCCCCAGAAAAAGTCGACGTGATACTTCACCCGCAGAGCATAATCCACTCCATGGTGGAATTTATCGACGGCAGTATCATCGCACAGATGTCCGTGCCCGACATGAAGGGGCCGATAGCGTATGCGCTCTCCTACCCCGGCAGGCTCGGCGGCGTCCTGCCTCCGCTGAATCTCGCCGGAATCGGGGAGCTTACGTTTGAAAAACCCGACCGCAATAAATATCCGGCCCTGTCCCTGACATATGAGGCACTCAGGGCGGGCGGGACAATGCCCTGCGTGCTCAATGCAGCGAATGAGATCGCGGTGGAGGCATTCCTTGAAGAGCGGATTCCGTTTACGGGCATCACGGGTGTCGTCTCGGACACAATGGCGGAGCACAGGTCGGTGAAGGCGGGAAGCATAGAAGAAGTCCTGAAGGTGTCGGAATGGGCAAAACGGAAGGCAAAAGAAATAATAGGCATTGATGTCGCGTAAACGGGCAGAGGAGTCCGCCGTAAACCCTCCGGACTCTCCTGGCCGCGGGCGGTGTTTTATGCAACTGTAAGGTTGATGCAAGGCAATATATAAAAAAACGGAGAGATTAGGATATGTCGATTTTTTGGGCGGTGGTTCTTTTCGGTCTGCTGATTTTCTTCCATGAACTCGGCCACTTTCTTGTGGCAAAGCTTGTAGGTGTGAAGGTGCTGAAATTCTCTCTCGGCTTCGGACCGAAAATAATCGGCAGGAAGATCGGGGAGACGGAATACCTGATTTCAGCCATACCCCTCGGCGGGTATGTCAAGCCCCTCGGCGAAGACACAGACGAAGAGATCGGCATGGAGGACAGGCCGAGGGCATTCAACTTCCAGCCTGTATGGAAGAGGGCCGCGATCGTTATTGCAGGTCCTGTCTTCAATCTTGTACTGGCGTTTCTTGTCTTTACGGCATTCCTGGGCATGAAACTGCCCGTGGCAATACCCGAGCTGGACAGCATAACGACAACGATCGACAATGTCAAAGAGGACTCGCCGGCGGCAAGGGCCGGGCTCAGGAGCAATGACACGATAGTGGCCGTTGACGGTGCGCCTGTAAGGGACTGGAGTGAAATGGCAGGTATTTTTTCAAAAAATCCGGGAAAAGAGCTGAGCCTGAAAATCAGAAGAGACAACCGGTTCATCGAGGTCAGGATCATTCCCGAACCCGTAAAGGTCAAAGATGAAAAGGGCAGGGAGGTCGTGATCGGCAGGATAGGCATCTCCAAAAAAATGAATGCGACGGTGATAGAAAGCAGCAGCATATTCAATGCTCCGTTCAAGGGGATGCAGGCGGTGTATGAATGGTGCGTTCTTACGCTTGAAGTCGTTGTGAAGATGTTTACCGGCGCCCTTTCGGCAAAACAGGTCGGAGGGCCCATACTTATTATGGATGCCGCCGCGAGCGCCGCCGAGGCGGGACCGTACACCTATTTCAACTTCATCGCCATCATCAGCATCAACCTTGCCATACTGAATCTCTTCCCCGTGCCTGTCCTTGACGGCGGTCACCTGATGTTTCTTTCGATAGAGGCGATCAGGGGCAGGCCTCTCAGCGACAGGATACTGGCTGCGGCCAACAGGGTGGGCATGTTCCTGTTGTTGATGCTGATAGTTCTCGTTTTCTACAACGACATTGTAAATGTTGTTGTTCCATGGGTGCAGGAGACCGCGAAGTGACGGCGGGAAACCGAATCGAGCTTCAAGAGAAGGGAGGATGATTATTGATTGTATGCAGAGAGGTTCTGGCCGGGATATACAGATATGCAAGGGGCATCAGGGAGTCAGCCTTTTTCATCCATACATCGGGCAAGATAAGAAGGCTTTATCTCTTGCACTTCAGAAAGGAATATGTCGAGAGGCAACTGAGCATGCGGAGGGGACGGTGCCGCCAATGCGCTGAATGCTGCTCGCTGGTCTTCACCTGCCCTGTGCTGACCAGCCGGAAGCTGTGCCGCATCTACAGCAGGGGCCGGCTGAAGGTCTGCCGTGTTTTCCCGATAGACGACAGGGATATAAGGGACGTGGCCCTCTCAGGAGGCCGGTGCGGTTATTACTTTAAAGAAGGAGGCATGCAATGAGCGGTTTCGAAAAGGCGTTCCGGAAGATTATCAACGGGGTCTTTGTCATAACAACAAAAAAGGACGACAGGGTCAACGGGATGACCGCCGCATGGGTGGCGCGGGCGTCTTTCAAACCGCCCCTGCTGTCCGTTTCCATAGGCAAAACCCGTTACAGTCATGACCTGATCAGGGAAAGCGGCGTCTTTGCAGTAAACATTCTTTCCGGGAAGCAGGTTGCCGAGGGAAGGCATTTCGGTTTTAAATCCGGAAGGAAGACCGACAAGTTCAGGGATATTGAATTTGACGCACGCAAAACAGGCTCTCCCATCCTGAGGAATACTGCAGGGTATCTTGACTGCAGGGTCGTCAATTCGTGTGATGCGGGAGATCACACGATCTTTGTGGGTGAAGTCATTGATGCCGAAGCCTCTGAAGGTGTCGAGCCGCTTCTTTACAGGCGCGAAGATTTCTTTTAACCTTAACACATCCTTAATATTCCTGTAACATTCTCCTGGTATCATGTCTCTGAAACCCATCAAAAAGGAGGATTGTGTTATGAAAAGACCATCCGGAGCAGCGCTGCTTTTAATACTGTTTGCCGCAGCAACGGTGATGATGCCTTTACTGGCGCCTGCCGCAGGCGCGGCAGGCCGCGACTATATCAGCATAGTCGGCTCATCAACCGTGTATCCGTTCGCCACTGTTGTTGCGGAACGCTTCGGCAAGACCACGAAATTCAAGACCCCCAAGGTCGAGGCCACCGGCTCGGGCGGCGGACTGAAGCTGTTCTGCTCGGGCATCGGCGTCAGGTATCCTGATATAACAAATGCCTCTCGCCGGATCAAGAAATCCGAGATCGACAGGTGCAGGGCAAACGGCGTGAAAGAGATCATAGAGATAAAGATCGGCTATGACGGCATTGTCCTCGCAAATTCAAGGAAGGCTGAAAGGATGAATATCAGCCGTAAAGACATTTTTCTTGCGCTGGCCAAGGATGTGCCATCAGGCATCGGTGAGTCGCTGATCCCGAATCCATACAAGACCTGGAGTGACGTTAACCCCGCTCTTCCGGATATCAGTATCGAGGTGCTCGGACCCCCGCCCACATCGGGCACGAGGGATGCCTTTGCAGAGCTGGCGCTGCAGGGCGGGTGCAGAAAATTCGGTTGGATAAGGGCAATGAAGAAGACGGACAAGGAGAGGTACAAGGCCGTCTGCGAGGCAGTGCGTGAGGACGGCGCATATATCGAGGCAGGTGAGAACGACATGCTCATCGTTAAGAAACTCGAGGCAAACCCCCATGCCTTCGGCATTTTCGGTTTTTCTTTCCTTGACCAGAATGCCGACAGGATACAGGGCAGCATCATTGACGGCGTGGAGCCGACATTTGAAAACATTGCAAGCGGCAGATACCCGCTTGCCAGGCCGCTTTATTTCTACGTGAAGAAGGCCCATGCAGAGATGATACCCGGTATCAAGGAATATATCAGGGAGTTTACCAGCGAAAAGGCCTGGGGGCCCGAGGGCTACCTCATTGACAAGGGGCTCATTCCCATGCCGGACAGCGAGCGGGAGAAATTCCGCAGTGACGGCAGGAGCCTGAGAAACTTTTCAATGTAAATGAAATATCCGATACTCATAGTCGCGGTTCTCATCCTGTCGGCCGTCGGTTTCCACGCGGGCAGGAGGCGCTCTTTCAAGGCCGTTGACGGCGAGATCAGGAGGCTTCATTCCCTGCCGGGATACTACGGCTGGTATGTGGCCCTCTGGTGCGCGCTGCCGGCTGTTATGGTACTGCTTATGTGGCTTGCCTTTCAGTCTTCCGTGATTACATCCCTCGTTGTCTCGGGCCTGCCTCCGGAGATTCAGTCCCTGCCCCGGGAGCGGCTGTCGCTTATCGTCAATGATATCATGAACCTCGCACGCGGCAATGCCGTCAACGCCAGCCCGGATGAGTTCCTGCTCGCCGCGGCCCGGCACTACAACAGGCTGAAGGCCACCGCTTTCCTGGCGCTTGCGGCGCTCGTCATGTCCGCCTGTGCCGCCGGACTGGGTTTCGGCATGAGACATATCAGTCCCGCGATGCGGGCGCGCGTAAAGGTTGAGCGTGTCATGAAGGTGATGATGGCGCTGTGTTCCACGGTGGCCATATTCACCACAATCGGCATCGTGCTGTCCGTTGTGTTTGAGGCCGCCCGCTTTTTCAACCGGATACCGCCGGCCGATTTCCTGTTCGGGCTGCAGTGGAGCCCCCAGATGGCCATACGCAAAGACCAGGTCGGAGCATCCGGGCTGTTCGGTATCGTTCCTCTTCTGACGGGCACATTGATGATTTCTGCAATTGCCATGTTTGTTGCCGTTCCAATAGGGCTGATGGCCGCGGTCTACATGTCGGAGTATGCGGCGGAGAGGGTCAGGACCGTCGTCAAACCACTTCTGGAGATCCTTGCGGGGATTCCGACCGTTGTATACGGGTTTTTCGCCGCCCTGATCGTGGCTCCTTTCCTGAGGGACATCGGCGGCAGGATAGGCCTGGATGTTTCGTCAGAGAGCGCGCTGGCGGCGGGTCTTGTTATGGGCATTATGATTATCCCTTTTGTGTCGTCGCTTTCCGATGATGTCATCAATGCCGTGCCGCAGAGCCTGCGGGACGCCTCTCTGGCCATCGGCGCCACCACGTCCGAGACCGTTGTCTACGTGGTGTTGCCCGCGGCCCTGCCGGGCGTCATAGGGAGCATACTCCTTGCCGTGTCCAGGGCCATCGGCGAGACAATGATCGTGGTCATGGCCGCGGGCCTGACGGCCAGGCTCACGGCCAACCCCCTTGAGGCCGTGACGACCTTCACCGTGCAGATCGTGACCCTGCTGATAGGTGACCAGGAGTTTGACAGCCCCAAGACACTGGCTGCTTTCGCACTGGGGCTGGTTTTGTTTATAATAACTCTCTGCCTCAATATCATTGCCTTGTATGTGGTAAGGAGATACCGTGAACAGTATGAATAACCCTTAACCTTGATGTTGCATGAGCCGGCTGTGGAGTCCGCCGTAAAACCCCCGCCGGACTCCACAGCCCGCAGGCGATATTTTTATGCCACTGTAAGGCGAATACCGGATGAAGGGGCATGGTAATATGATACGGAACAGCCACGAAGCCAGGCTGGAGCTGATAAAGGCCGGCCTGAAAAGGCGCTATGCAAAGGAGAAAATATTCAGGGCCGTGGGTATCTCGGCGATAACAGCGGCGCTGATCATGCTGGCAATACTGTTTGCCAGTATTACAAAGAACGGCTACAGCGCATTTCAGCAGACCTTCATACGCCTGGATATCTTTTTCGACTCCCAGGTGATAGACCCGGACAGTACAGGAGACCCCACTGTTTTGTCACAGGCCGATTACGGCGGTCTCGTCAAGAAGGCCCTGCGGGACATGTTTCCCGGTGTCGGGAAGAGGCGGGAGAAACGCGACCTCTACTCGCTGGTCAGCCCTGGCGCCGCATTTCAACTGCGGAAGATGGTGATGGACGCCCCCGGGCTTGTGGGCACAAGGCAGGCTGTGTGGGTGCCCGCCGATGATGATATCGACATGCTGGTGAAGGGATATATCCGGGCTGCCGGGGATGGCTCGGGCCGCATCAGTGCGCGCAAGGCGGCGTGGGTGAAGAGCCTGGTGTCAAAAGGCGCGATTGAAAAGCGGTTCAATACGGCTTTCTTCACAGGCGGAGATTCGCGCGAACCCGAACTCGCGGGAATAGGCGGCGCTGTCGCCGGTTCATTGTATACGATGCTGGTGACACTGATCCTGTCTTTTCCCCTCGGTGTTGCAACCGCGGTATATCTCGAGGAATTCGCCCCGAAGAATATATGGACGGACATCATCGAGGTGAATATCAACAATCTTGCGGCTGTGCCGTCGATTGTGTTCGGCCTTCTGGGGCTCGCGGTGTTTCTGAATTTCTTCGGGCTGCCGCGTTCCTCCCCGCTCGCCGGAGGCCTGGTGCTCACACTGATGACGCTTCCGACCATAATCATCGCCTCGCGCGTGTCCCTGCAGTCGGTGCCACCTTCCATAAGGGAAGGGGCATTGAGCGTGGGCGCCTCCAGGATGCAGGCCGTAATGCATCACGTGCTGCCGCTTGCGCTGCCGGGCATGCTGACAGGCACGATCATCGGCATGGCCCGCGCACTGGGCGAGACCGCTCCCCTGCTTATGATCGGCATGGTGGCCTTTATCGTGGACATACCCGCGGGGATATTCGACAAGGCCACGGTGCTGCCCGTGCAGATTTATCTGTGGGCGGACAGTCCCGAGAGGGCCTTCGTGGAGCGGACATCAGCGGCAATCATTGTGCTTCTGGCCTTCCTGCTCATCATGAACGCCCTGGCGGTCGTGTTCAGGAAGAAGTTTGAACAGAGGTGGTAAGGGCTGATACTGCGTAACGCTGTTTGAAGTCCGGAGTTCAGAGTTCAAAGTGCAGGGTGGGGGGTAATACCGGTTTAAGGTTATCCTTAATGCGGCATAAACGTGCACGGGAGTCTGACGGGAAACCTTTATAAAGCGATTGGATATCGGAATATGTTATTGTTGCAGGAAATAACGGAATGTGAAGTTCAAAAAGACGTCGATACGCCGTGCGGAATATTTCCTGAAGGTATCGCAGATAAAGCTTCCCCGTCAGACTCCCGTGCCCCGCAGGCGGTGTTTTTATGCCATTGTAAGGGTTATGTATCATGAAACGTGACGAGATCAACACAACAGTCGGCAAACCCTTCCTCGATGACGGCAGGGTGAAGATCTCCTGCCGGAACGTGAATGTGTATTACGGGAAAAAGCATGCCATCAAAAACGTGAGCGTGGATATTGCCGAGAGGGAGGTCACCGCCTTTATAGGGCCGTCCGGATGCGGCAAGTCCACGTTCCTGCGCTGCATCAACCGTATGAATGATACAATCAGCACATGCAGGGTTGAAGGGGAGATCACCCTTGACGGGGAGAACATCTATGACAGGAACGTTGATCCCGTGCTCCTGCGCGCCCGGATCGGCATGGTGTTTCAGAAACCTAATCCCTTTCCCAAGTCCGTCTATCAGAACGTGGCCTACGGCCCGCGCATTCACGGCCTGGCGCGGAACAAGGCGGAGCTTGACGAGATCGTTATTACGAGCCTGCAGAAGGCGGGCCTTT
Source organism: Thermodesulfovibrio sp. (assembly GCA_026982355.1). Lineage (GTDB taxonomy): Bacteria > Nitrospirota > Thermodesulfovibrionia > UBA6902 > UBA6902 > JAADFS01. Next base: position 3,871 of record JALSHG010000068.1, on the reverse strand, counting down.
TTGAAGAAGTGAAGGACTCCCTCGACCAGCCGGGGACAAGCCTCTCGGGCGGGCAGCAGCAGAGGCTGTGCATCGCCCGTGCCATCTCCGTGCAGCCGGAGCTTATCCTCATGGATGAGCCCTGTTCAGCGCTTGACCCGATCGCCACCGCGAGGATCGAGGAGCTCATAGCCGAACTACGGCGGAATTACACGATTATCATAGTGACCCACTCCATGCAGCAGGCGGCCCGCGTGTCACAGCGCACCGCATTTTTCCATCTCGGCAGCCTCATAGAAGTAGGCGATACCGACAGCATATTTGTCAACCCCGAGCACAGGCTCACGCAGGATTACATCACAGGGCGCTATGGGTAATACGATATGAGGAGGTGCTGGAAATGACGGTAAGAATGCAGGAGCTTGAGCATCTGAAGGAAATGCTGCTGAAGATGGCGGCGCTTGTGGAGGCGGCGATCAGGGACTCCGTGCAGTCCCTTGTGGAAAGGGACTCGGATCTGGCCAGGCGTGTCATAGAGGAAGACCGCAAGATAAACACATATGACGTGCACATAGATGAAGAAGGGGTCAGGCTGCTTGCCCTGAAGCAGCCCATGGGCAAGGACCTCCGGTTCATTACCACGGCAATGAAGATCACCACGGACCTCGAAAGGATAGCCGACAACGCCGTCAACATAGCCGAACGAGCCCTTGAACTCAACCTGGAGCCGATTCTCAAACCGTACATAGACATTCCCCGCATGTCAAGGATTGCGCAGGGCATGGTGCGCGACACCATAAACGCCTTTGTCAACGAAGACGTAAAGCTTGCAAAGGATGTCATCATGAGGGACGACTCGGTCGACGACCTGAATGAACAGGTGTGGAATGAGCTGGTGCTGATCATGACGCGGGATTCCTCCACGGTCTCAAGGGCGGTCAAGATTTCATATGTATCGAAGTACCTGGAGAGGATCGCAGACCATGCCACCAACATCGCAGAAGAAGTCATTTACATGGTCGAGGGCAAGATCATCCGTCACATGCTGCCTGACGAGATATAACCTTAATATTGCATAAGCCGGCACGCGCTATTTTTATGCCACTGTAAGGTGAACTCTGAGTTTTATTCACCTGTTCATCCGCCGGCGAATGCGTGACTGTTCCCGTGAGAAACCGCCTCGGGAAATCCCGACGACCGGAGTTTCCCGGACAGGATGTGGTTCAGGTGCCTGTCCAGCAGGCCGGAAAGTTCGGACAGCGTCCGGCTGTCGGGTTTAAGGCGGTTTGAGATATTCATGGGCCACTCTATGCTGTGTGCATAGAAGTGTACCGTCCTGTTCCCTATGCGTATGAAGGGCCTGCCCGCCCTGTCCGGTGCGGCGGCGCATCTGCGGCAGAGTATGGTGCCTGAGTCGGGATAAAAGTCAAGGCTCTTTGCGCCGCACCTGCCGCAGCCGCTTAAACGGGGGGCGCAGCCGATCGCTGCAAGCAGGCGGATACGCGCAATAAGATGCAGCGTCTCCCTCTGCCCGGGCCCTGATGACTTTATGAAGTTCAGAATGTTAAGGAAAAAAGAAAACAGCCTCCGGTTGGGAATTCCCTCCGGCATCATGGAGATCAATATCTCGGCAAGCTTTGATATGTTTACAAAATCATAATAGCTTTCTCTCAATCCGTGAAAGGAACTGATGATGTCGGCCTGGGTGATCCTGTGCATTGCGGACTGCTCTTTTCCCCACAGGGATATCCGTGCATGTGTCAGGGGTTCGAGGCTGCTTCCGAACCTGCTTTTTGTTTTCCTGGAGCTTTTCGCAAAGGCCTTGATTATTCCCCTGTCAGGGGTGAGGCAGGTTGCTATGAGGTCGGCTTCGCCGTATTTCCGTGTTTTGAGGATTATCCCTTCGGTTCTTGTCAGCACGCTGTCTTCAAAGGCCGCGCATTATCACATGACGTTTCCGAAATCTTCGGGTTTCAGCTTTTTCAGCCAGTCTTCCAGTTCGTCATTGTTTCTGTGCTCGATGACGCTCTCATCCACAAAGATCGGCGCGTTTATCCTTATCGCCACTGCAATCGCATCGCTGGGTCTCGAGTCAATGGGAATCTCCAGCCCGTCCCCCTTGTCGATGTATATGCCTGCATAGTATGTATTATCCACTATCTCGGTGATCACGACTTTCGTTACCTTCATTTTAACGCCGGTTATTACATTCTTGATGAGATCATGTGTCAGGGGGCGGGGCGTGACGATCTTTCCAAGCGCCAGGGCTATGGAGTCCGCTTCGGGCTTGCCGATCCATATGGGCAGTGTGTCGCTGCCGTTGACTTCCTTCAAAAGCAGGATGTACATGTTGCTTCTCGGATCGAACAGCAATCCCTCCACTTTCATATGTTTATGCACTTAAACCCCCCTTATGGAAAATACTATTATATAATACCTTCAAGTTAAATTTTTTTCTATATGAACAGTGCCCTCAACCGAGCGCCTTAAGGGCGCTTTCAATCCTGTCCAGCCCCTTTGTTATATTCTCCATTGAGGTCGCATATGAAAGTCTTATGAATTTGTCATCCCCGAAGGCCGAACCCGGGACCACGGCGACCTTTGCCTCTTCAAGGAGATACGTCGACAGCTCGAGGGAGTTGTTTATCGCGTTGCCGTTGAACTTCCTGCCGAAGTAGGATGAGACATTCGGGAAGGCGTAAAAGGCTCCGACCGGCGTCCTGCACGAAACACCTTCAACGGAGTTGAGACGCCGGACCATGTATATCCTTCTTTTATCAAATTCAGACAGCATTCGCGGCAGAAAATCCTGAGGGCCCGTCAGCGCCTCGACAGCGGCCTTCTGTGCTATTGAATTCGGGTTCGATGTGGACTGGCTCTGGATATTGGTCATGGCGGCGGTGATATCCGCGGGGCCTGCGGTGAATCCGATCCTCCATCCGGTCATGGAATGTGACTTGGAAAGGCCGTTTACCACAACCGTCCTCTGCTTTACCTCGTCCCCGAGGGAGGCGATGCTCACGTGCCGGAATCCCTCGTAGACGAGCTTTTCGTAAATCTCGTCGGATATGATGTAAAAGTCATGCTCAACGGCCATCTGCGCTATTTTTTCAAGGCTTGCCCTGTCATAACCCAGTCCCGTGGGGTTGGAGGGGCTGTTGAGTATCAGCGCCTTTGTCCTGTCCGACAGGTTTTCCCTGAGCAGCTCCGGCTCTATCATAAATGAATTTTCCTCACGGGTCGGAACGATTACGGGCACAGCGTCGTTTAAAAGCGCCTGGTCCGGATAGGTCACCCAGTAGGGTGCGGGGATTATCACCTCGTCACCCGGGTCGAAAAGGGCCTCGGCAATATTATAGAGACTGTGCTTTGCCCCGCACGAAACCAGTATCTCGTTTTTTTCATAATGGAGATTGTTGTCTTTCCTGAATTTCTCGATTATCGCGGTTTTTAACTCGTCGATGCCCCCTACGGGAGTGTATTTCGTAAAGCCGTCCTTAAGCGCCCTTACAGCGGCCTCTTTGATGTTTTCAGGTGTGTCGAAGTCGGGTTCCCCGACCCCGAAGTTCGTTATGTCTTCCCCGGCAGCCTTCAGCGCCTTTGCCTTTGCATTCATCGACAGGGTGGGTGAGGGCTTGACGGCCCTTGTTCTTTCTGATAGTCTCATTCTCTTACCTCTTATCAATTTTTGTTTTCACGCGGTTTGCACGATTTCATGCTCTTTATTATTTCCTGCGGTGTTGCAACGGCGGTGCCGATCTTGCCCACAACCACACCTGCGGCATGATTGGCCAGCACAGCGGCATCCTTCAGGCTGGCGCCCGCTGCGTGGCAGAGGGTCAGGGCGGCGATCACGGTGTCCCCTGCACCGCTTACATCATATACCTCACGC
>JALSHG010000067.1 GCA_026982355.1 Thermodesulfovibrio sp. | reverse complement strand
CACACCCCATCATCAGCGCAATGGTAGCATGCCTTTCCCTGATACCGGTGGTGAAACACCGGGTTTAGTCTTCAAGAATTTCTTGAAGCTAAACAATAACTAAAGCGACCTCGTGTCGCCAATAACGACTACATCACTGACGAGTACCTGCAGGGTACAAACTGGCAAATGAACCAGTTTGCTACTTCTAAAACTGATCAAGAGCAAAATCAAGTCCACTGGTACTCGTTCAATGTGCATGTGCTGGTTATGCTTTTTTATTTCTTTTTATATAACGCCGTCCTGCTAAAAGTGTTCCGCCTGTAATAAAAAGGATAGAGCTTATTGGTTCAGGAACGACTGTGACATCTCCGGGACGGACGACAATGGCGAGGTAGCCGGTGTCCTTACTGCCGCCGTCCTGGCGGCTCCAGCCGAAGTTGAAGATCCAGGCGATATTGTCATAGATCGGGTTTGGATGGGCGGCCCACTTCGTACCCGACCAGTAGTCGCCCTCTGCTGATAAATTCTGAGTATGTCTAGAAAATCATAAAATTCTTTAGGAATAGTGAGAGGATGCGATGAATAACTCAAGAACGATTTGTTTATTTTGAAGTCAAAGGTAATCCGGCGAAGGTTTATTAATATTTTTCTGAGTTCTTGTTTGCTTAGTTTATTGAATAATTCTTTTATTTCTTCCTAATTGCATATCCAACTCACTCCTTTATTCATGCCTGCTATGGGCAGTTAATATCATTAAAGCATAACGTATAGAGTTTTATCTGTAGTGCCGAAGGCATTACAGATAAAACTTGTTGAACTGAACCTTCCAGCCATACGGCTTACATATCTTACAATATAGTTTATTCGGGTCGGGTTATTTTGAATGATTTGCCGCTTTCGGGGCCGGTTTAATCTGCAAAACAACAACTAACGCTCTGTTATTGCAACACCCAGCGAGGAGGCTGATTCAATCTGGTGGCGGTGGCTGGACTCGAACCAGCGACACTACGGATATGAGCCGTATGCTCTGACCGACTGAGCTACACCGCCAGGAAATTCTCTCAGGGAATAGGACTATCAAGGTAACAGAATTGACCGGATAAAGTCAACGCCCTCCCCGTGGAAAAGCCGGCATCCCTTGCCCTTTCGTCCTCCTTTGGGATATATTATCCTATGCTCAAAATAATGCGCAGCCATAAGTTCTTCACCGTGTTCCTGCTGTCCGCGATCACCATCATGATTTCCATCGCCTTTATCTTCTGGGGCATCGGCCCCAAGGACAACCCGTCTGTAACGTTTGTGGCGCAGATCAACGGCGAAAGAATCACCCTTGACCAGTTCTGGCGGGCGTATGACAATGCGTATGATGATCTGAAGAAACAATACCCCGATCCCGAGGATATCAACAAGCGCGAGCTCCAGGACAGTGTTCTTGCCAGGATGATCAACACGAGGGTTCTCATTATCGCAGCCCGGCGGGCGGGTATTACCGTCTCGGAAAAGGAGCTGCAGGAGGCCATAAAAAACCAGCCGTTTTTCCAGAGAGACGGTGTGTTTGACCCCGATATCTACAAAAGGAAGCTGAAGTTCAACCGCCTGACCCCCCAGGCATATGAAAGCAGTTTAAGAAACGACATGCTCATCACAAAGATGACCCGCCTCATAACGGAAACCGTGGAGCTTTCACCGGATGAATTGAAGATCATCGACTCCATCAAGGGCGACAACAAGGAACAGCTCTCCGAAGTATTCCGCGCCGCCAAGGGCAACCAGATGATAAGCGCCTACATAGAGGCCATTAAACGGCAGTTGGATATAAAGGTTAACAGAGATATTATTTCGTAAGCGCTCCGTTTTCGCGGGCCGGTTTCGCAAATCCCGTCGCCTCTTTCACATCATCAAGAATTTCGCCGATCTCGAAAGGCTTGCCTATGCACTTGACCACGCCCTGCCCTGATATGTCGTCCAGGACGGATTCGGACAAATCCGCTGAAATGACGATTACAGGAGTGCTTACAGCCACATCCCTGATCCTGCGTACAATCTCGTGATTCTTGATATCAGGCAGGTTCAGGTCCGTGATAATGATATCGTAGCGGTCCCTGTGGAGTTTCCGCAGGGCGTCATCCCCGGTATAGGCGCAGTTGACGGCATACCCGCCCGCTTTCTCGAAGCTCTGCTTCAATGACCAGCATATCAGCTCTTCATCATCCACTATCAGTATCTTGACCCTTTTGTCGGCATTCACCATGTCCTCCCCGCTCTCCCATCGGCATCTTGTTCCCCTTACAGCGGCAAAAAAACATTGCCAGGCGTGACAGGGGAAGCTTTATCCGGATACCTTCAGGGAAATATTCTGCACGCTATGTCAAAATCCCGTGATTCGTGTCCGTAAAAGACAGAGACCGTAGACGGACACGGTTGACCGGCACGAAGGACGGCCTTTTTTGTTATTTCCCGCAACAGGGACATATTCCCGATATCCCGTCGCTTTATAAAGGTTTTCCGGCAGAGCTGCCTTGCCGGTTCGTGCGACATTTATAAGAGTCTCTTGCAAAAGTCCTCTGTCCGTCACATCGAGCGGAGAGAGATGTCTTATAACTCATCGATACCGAAAGATTTCCTCCTTTGGTCGAAATGACATATACAGGCATTTTCAGCTTTTGCAAGATGCTCATAAGGTAAAGTTAAAACACCGCCGACAGCCTCTCATGTCTCGTTTGTACGATTATATGCAAAAACAATGCCTGTAATATGCGCCTGATTCCGGCATAAAACTGCCCTTTCATGCCGAATACTGCTGGATTTCACCGGTGCCCTGCGGGATTTCACACAGAAACCGGGGGAAAACATACGGGATAAAATTTTTAAATATCAAAAAAAGTTTGAAAAGAAACAAGGAAAATATACTATAATTAATGTCATGAAAAAACCCCCCCTTATAGTGTTTTTCGCGCTTGTTGCGGGTATTATGCTGTTCGCACAGTCAGGCGGATGGGCCTCCGCTGCCGGGAAGGCAACAACGAGTGTCACAAAGGATACGGATATTCATTACACGGGCAAGTACTGCAGTGAGTGCCATGAGAAAAAACCGGTGAAGGGCGGAAAGAAATTCCTGAAATATAACGGTGACTTCTCGAAGTTATGCTGGTGCCACGGTTACACGCCCGGCGCATACATACATCCGGTGGGCGTGGCGCCATCGAAGGAGAAGAAGAAAAAGATACCGAAAGATTTACCCTTGCTCAATGGCAGGGTTTCGTGCATCACATGTCATAACATATACCTGCAGTGCGGGGTTAATCCCCAGGCAAAGTCGCTTAACAAGAGATTTCTCAGAGGCGCTCCCTACCTTAGCCGCACGACATTGTGCTTCAGGTGTCATGACGAGAAAAAGTACAGGATGCTGGACCCGCATAACCAGTTGACGCGGAAAGGGGAGATCATCATACAGAAGTGCCTGTACTGTCACGTGGAAAAGCCCGATGAAAAACGCGCGACATTTAAAGAGGTCAAGCTCATCGGCAATCTCGAAGTTCTCTGTTACAGGTGCCATTTCAAGCAGAGCCGCCGGCATCCCATCAATGCCAACCACCTCCTTAAACCACCCGACAAGATACTGGCAATGATGAAGGAGTCTGAAAAGAAGTACGGTATCATACTGCCACTTGATTATGAAGGGAAAATCACATGCCCCACCTGCCATAACCCGCATGAAAGGGGCGTGATCCCGCCAAACAAACCGGGGGCAAAAGGAGCGAGTGAAAAATACCGGCTTCGCCTGGCAAAGGAAAATGTGCAGATATGCATTGCCTGTCATAAAGACAAGTTCCAGCAGCAGCAATAACCATGAACCCGGGCAACTCCCGGTCACGCAGGGCGGTGGCTGGCGGAAGCTTTACAGTATCTGCCGTAAAACCTCCGGGCTCCCCTGCCCGCGGCCGGCGTTTTTATGCCGCTGAGCCCCTTTCTTTCAACAGTGTAAAAATGCCTGCGCATGTCATTTCTACCGGAGGGAGAAATCTTCCGGTATCAATGATGTATAAGGCCTCTCTCTTCATTCGAGATGACGGACAGAGGACTTTTGCAAGAGCCTCCGCTGTAAGGTTTGCTTTGCTTGGTGTGCTTTTTCAATTTTCATGGATCGGCGCCCGATATGGAGCTCCCATGACATCCTGACACGCCTGCAGTGGCGCAGTTGTTGCCGGTGCTGTTTTTCGGCATCCCGGAATAACTGAAGGGGCCGCCGGCCTTTCTGAAGCCGGTCACCTTGAGAGTGTTGCCGTTGTAGTTGTAAGGCGCCGGGTCGGAACTGTACCCGATAAGCCGCGACCTCTTTGAACCGTGCGGCACGGCTACATGGCACGCAACGCAGGGCTGGTCCTGATGGCCTCCGCTGCCGCCGCGGCCGCCCCCGCCGGTTTGTGAATGAACATTGTTTTTCCACGTGCCGTCATAAACAGGATGGCAGTTCTTGCAGAACAGGCCGCCGTATGAGGTGAAGTTGTTCTTGTCGCTTAATCTCCAGAGCTGCCCGTCATTTCTTGCAGGCCAGTATTTGTAGGCTCCCTTTAACATGAACTTTACATTGGAGCCGTGGGGCCCTTTTGCGCCGGAGCCCTCGTTGTCCGCTCCGTGGCAATCCGAACAGTACATGGTCTGATTCCCCACATTTGTCCACGGCGGGGACATCTGTGACGACGCAAGGGCCTTCGGAGAGTATGAACCTGTCTGGTTGTTTAATGTCACCACCACGGAATGGGCCGATTTATTGTTCCTGTTGAACTCCCAGGCCTGATCGGTGATATTTACGCCGGACGGCCCGATGATTGATGAGACAGCGTTTGTCAGGCTGCCGAGGCCGTAGTATGAATGGCATTTGAAGCATATCTGGTATTCCTTGCTGCTCCCGTCAGGATAGGCCGGGGGCCTCCTTACGGTGAATATCTTCGGCTGTGTCCAGATGGACGGCCATGACGGTGCCACACCCCACACGTTCTTCAGAGCTCCCGAGACCGCATTCCCCGGAGGGGTATGGGTCGAGCCTGTGGAGCCGAGGGCATGGGGATTGTGGCAGTCGACGCATTCGGCATGCCTGTTGGCCGGGCCGAAACTGCTGCCGCCCTCGGACCTGCCGGTCTCGGGCAGCACATGCCGGTTATTGAATCTGTGCGTGGGATGGCTGTAGGTCTTGTTCAACTGCGCCTTTACGTTCTTGAATGCTCCGCCCTGTGTGCCGTCATGACAGGCCTCGCAGCCCATCTCATAGGCAGGGCTGTCCCCTGTCTTTGAATCGCGCGCAAACAGCATGTTCGGGATCAGTCCCCCGCCGTCATCATAACCGTGCGGATTGTGGCAGTTATGGCAATTCCCGGCATCATCAAGGGGCGGCCCCGGGGGCACCGGATCGGGACTCCACAGCATGTTGCCGCTTGAATAGTGGATGGAGTTGTTGTACTTTGTCTTTCCCTGGTAAATACCGTATCTTCCGTATCCCAGGGGCATTGAGCCTATGGTGAAGGTCTCGTGGCAGGCATAGCAGAGCTCGTTTTTGTCAAGCCCGAAATTGGACCTGAACAGTGCATAGGATGTCGGACCTTCAGAAGCGGGCGGAGTGGGCTCATTCCCGTCAATACCGGCGTGCTGCTCGTGGCACTGGGCGCAGAGACCCTTTGTGGTATAGGGGAAGCCCGGGACCACAACCGAGCGGTCGGCGTCCGTCCCGTGCTTCGTGGAGGTATATGTCCCTGCGTCTGCATTGCCGGCAACCACCAGTAAGCACACGGCCATGGTTATCAAGATGGTTTTCAGTGGTTTAATGCGTCCGTCTCTCAATTTCCCTCTCCAAATCAGTGATAGTCGGTCATCCGTCGGCAGGCGATGACCCGTTGTCCCTGTTTAATTCTTCGATGTATGGCATACATTGCACCCCGATAAAGCCGTTGAAAGTGTAGGGCTCTTATAATCCCACCTCAGGATTTTGTAATATGGTGAAGCATGCGCGCGATGGCAGGACAGGCACATGACTATATCAGTGCCAGGCCTCACCCTCGTGGTGTCCGGCACATTGCCCGGGTCCGGTCTGGCCACGGGCGCTGTCATGCTGTATGTCGTATAGTTTGCATATTCTCCCGAGGCCTTCAGCGTAATGTCAGTCGGATGCCTCAGCCACGGCGATGCGGTCCCGACGGCGGAAACGCCTCCGGTCCATGTGTGAAAGTCGCCGTGGCACCTCGAGCAGAGATAGCTGATGGTGTCGGCGGACGGGCCTGTGGAGCCCTTGTACTCGTTATGGCTCGTGTTTATATTGTCCTGCTCCCAGTCAGGGTCTTCCTTTCCCACCACGCCGTTCAGAAAACGGTAGCTCAGCCCCACGGAGCTTCCGTCCACGCCCCCGGAGTCATCCGCATGATGGGCGCCCTTTAACGCAGTGTAATCACTGCCTGTGCTCCTGTCGCCGTGACAGCCGTATTGTCCCGCGCATCTCAACTGCGCTGCCATGGTATTACCTCCCGGAGGTGTGAGCCCCAGGACGGAATCCCGGGATGTTATGCCTGCGGGATTGTGCCCCCTGGAGTCATCCGATCTCACGTAATAGTAATTCCCGCCGGCCAGTGGATCAACCGGTGTAATCGTATTGAATACAATGGGCGTGTCCTTGACTATGGTACTGCTGCCGCTGGATGATGTATGGCAGCCCGTGCAGTCGCTTACGAGTAAAAACTGATTCGGTGTTGCATCGGTCTCAAACGTGTACGTGGATGTGTTCAGCTCTGTGGCCACAGGCCGTCCGTCCTGGCTGTTGTGCATGGTGTGGCAGTCACTGCAGTGATAACCGCTTTTAACGGCCGCCGTTGATGCGCCGGCTGCTGTAAGCAGAAGTAACAGAATAAAAAAGCCTGAAAGGTATTTTTTCGGTTTCACCTTGTTTCCTCGAATAGTTTCTATTGATATTACATCTCAAACCTGCAATTGCGGCGGCGGCTGGGCCCGCCGGAAAAGCTTCTATAAGGTTCTTCGGCAGTCTCTGCCGCTGCCTTTAGCAACCTTTGAGATTCAGCGATAGCATTCATAACTTGTGGCACTGGATGCACAGCGCCCGCGCCCTGTCGAAAGTGAGCATGTATTTTTCCCTTGCTGAATGCATGCTGTGGCACGAAAGACATGTCAACGGCTGTCCGTTGCGGGGGTCCTTTACATCCTCGCCTATCGGGTGCGTTATCTTGTGCTGGGCCTCATGGCACTTTGCGCACATGGTGATCTCATCCGAAATATAATAAAGCTTCCGCTCCGAGTGCACCGGTATGTGGCATTCAAAACATCTCCTGTTTTTGACCGGGGCGCACTTTACGGTTTTCAGGGCTTTTTCCATGGAGGCCGTCCGTTTTTCGGTTTTCTCATGGCAACTGATGCATATCCTCTGTTCGTTTTTCGTGAGATTCCTCTTGCCCGAGGCGTGATAATCGTGACAGGTGTTGCACGAGTTTTTTACGTTCTTCACATGCACGTCGTTTTCCATGTACAGGGTCTTCGGGTCATCCTTTTTATGACACTTGTAACACAAGGCATCCCCCTCCGCCCTGGTGGTGATCTTTCTGCCGGGTTTGATCGGATTGTGGCATTCCGTGCATTTTTTGATCAGGAAGGCGGTATGACCGTACGGGCCGAGAATCCCCCTGTCTTTTGAACTGTGGCCTGAATGGCACGTCGTGCAATCCATGTCTTTTATCTCAGAGGCAATGGACACCCCGCCCGCACTGCACGCCGGCGCGGTGTGGCATGTCCGGCACAGGCTGTTGGGGGATGAACGCAAGAGGTTGTCTTCAACAGAGCCGTGGGAGTCATGGCACGCCGAGCACTTGCCTTCCTTAAACGGCCGGCATGCATAGGATTTCTTCATCTGGTCCCTGATATCCTCGTGACAGTTCAGACAGAGGTTTTTTTCTTTCGTGACCAGGAGACTCTTGTTTTCCCCGCTGTGAGCGTAATGGCAGTCGGTACATATGCTTTCCCTGAGCGCGCTGTGCATCGCGCCCTTCCGGAGAAGGTCCCTGATATCCCTGTGGCAGTTCATGCATATGGAGTCAACCCCGTCGTTCATCAGGCCCTTGACATTGCTCACGTGGGAATTGTGGCATTTCAGGCACTCGCCCTTTTTAAAAAGCGCGTGAACGTATTTATCAGAGAGTTCCTTTTTCAGTTCCTTGTGGCACTTGTAGCAGAGGTCGGGCACCTTGCCTTTGAGCTTGACCCCTGCGAAAGCGTTGCCGCCGCCGGTGATGAAGGAGATCGCAAGCACTGAAAGGAGGATGAGCATGCGCCACAGCGCCGCCTTCCCGTGAGTGTTTTCCCTCTTGCGCTCTTTTGACTTAATCATGGCACGCCTCGCAATCCCCCTGTCTGAACGGTTCATGAGTTATGCTCTTGAGCATACCGGGTTTTTCCGTTACATGCGGCTCGTGGCAGCTCAGGCAGCGGCGGATTTCAGCCACCGGCTGTCTGTGGCCGCTTAAAAGCCTTTCCGTATCGATTAAATGGCACCGGACACATATCTCCGGGTCCCTCCTGTTGAGCAGTTTGCTCCGGCCGGAGGAGTGCGATGTATGGCAGCTCAGGCAGTCGCCCTCTTTCATTGACAGGTGACCTTTTCTCGCCGTGGTGGTGACAATCCTCCGGTGACAGGAGAGGCAGAGTTCGTTCGGGCGGTTCAGCAACTGGTATCTGAGCTTTGTTCCATGCGGGTTGTGGCATTCAGTGCATTTCCCTTCTTCAACCGGAAGGTGTACATTGTCGCTGAGCTTCACCTCGGCCTCCAGCGTCTTGTGGCAGTCGTAGCACAGCTCTTTCAGGGGCTTGACCGTGGAGCCGGGGTAATTGCTTGCATGCGGGTCATGACAGGTTTCACATTTTTTCTGCCGGAACAGGGGATGGACGCCGTCTTCCCCTACTTCAAGAAACATGCTGTCATGGCAGGTCACGCAAAGCCGCTCCGGCGGATTTCTCAGAAGGTCTCTGAAGGGCGAGGCATGGGACGTATGACAGGATGCGCATTGCCTCTTTTCCACGGGCGTGTGGATATAAGTCCTGAAAAATTCCGCCTCCGCGTCTTCATGACAGGTATAACACATCTCCCTCAAAGGGGTTTTAAGCATCTCAGGGTTGTCCGTCCCGTGCGAATCATGGCATTTCGTGCATTGGAGACTTGAAAACGGTTTATGTGTATATGCATCTTTCATCTCTTTCGCCGTGTCGGAATGGCATGTAATACATATTTTCTTCCCGGATTCCTTCAGATAAAACGGATTCTCCGAAGCGTGCGGATTATGGCAGGCCGTGCATCCCTGTGTTTTAATCGGCTCGTGCAGGCGGGTTACGTCCGTCTTCGGCTTCTCAGAGTGGCAGTTTGTACAGATTTCCACTTTGCCCCTGAGTGTAACCTTCGGGTAATCCGAGGCATGGGGGCTGTGGCAGGTCAGGCATTTGCCCTCATCGGTCAGTGGATGCCTGTAGGCTGTCATATATTCCTCCTGCTCTTTCTTATGGCACTTGTAACACAACGCGTCACCCTGCGCCGTTGTGCCCAGCGGATCAGCGCCTGCAGCCGGTTTGTGGCAGGAACTGCACTTGGCGAGCCCCACGGGCTCATGGACGGATTCCCTGAGCAGTTTGTCGTTTGTGGAGCTGTGCGGCGCGTGGCAGCCCGAGCACCCGGCCTCTTCAACCGGATAATCCCTGTGAGCGGCGGTGAAAGCGCCATCGGCGTAATCATGGCATGAGGCGCAGAGCGCGGCTTCATCATTTACGAGATTGTACTTGTACTGGGAGCCGTGCGGCGCGTGGCATACAAGGCAACCCTTGTCAAGGGCCTTGTGGCGTTTTTCCCGCTCAAAGGCGCCCCGGTCGTGACACGCAAGGCACTGTTCGCCGCCCACCTTTTCCTGCAGGAACCTGTTGTCCGATGCATGGGGGTTATGGCACGCAACGCACCTGCCCTGCTTCAGAACCGTATGGATGTTCGCCATGTTTTCAACATCCTTTGCCATATCCGGATGGCAGGTGAAACAGAGGTCTTTCTCATTCCTTTTCACAAAGGATTTGACGGCAAGCCTCCCGTGCCGGAGGTGGCATGCCTCGCAGTCCCGCTTGCCCATCGGCGCATGGACGAACTTCTTCGTGAGGTCCTTCAGATTCTCCTTGTGACATTCCAGGCACGGTTTGGGCGCAAAGCCTCTCGCCTTCCTTACCTTTTTCTCCGGGACACACGCAGCAACAACAGCGAAAACAAAGAACAAGACAAAGAGTCGCAGAAAATGTTTCCTGTAACTGATCATGTTTTTATCCGCCGGTCACTTCCTGAAAATTTTCTCAAATGATTCGACTGCATCATTGTAGATTTTTATCCGGGCGCCTTCTTTCAGTTTGTCAACATATCCGGCATAAAGTTCCCTGTATTTTTCCGCAAAGACCTTCCTGCGGACAGCCTCCTTCACCCTGTCAAATTCGTAGGCTTCTTTGCCGGTTTTCTTCTGGAGCCTGATAATCCTGTAAAAAGGTTTGATCTCCAGGACAGGGCTTATGTCCCCCGGTTTGAGCTTTTCCACTATCTCCCTTGCAGGCCCGGGCAACTGGTGTGCAGCCACCCAGCCGATATTGCCGCCCCCGGAGGCTGCTTCATCTATTGACCTGTTTTTCGCCAGCCAGGAAAAGTCCGCACCGTCTTGCAGGCTCCTTAATGTATCTTCCGCCTCTTCCCTGGTTTTCAGGGTTATCTGCTGTATGTTGTAACGGACGGGCCTGAGAAAATCCTCCCTGTGACTCAGATAATAATCCTTCAGATCCTTGTCGGAGATTTTTATGTTGGGCGAGAGGACTTCCCTGATAAATGTGTTCATGAGCACCTGGTTCCTGTAACGCACCACCATTCCCTTCAGCGGGGGCATCTTTTCATAATGACGGCTCAGTGCTTCCATATCCACCAGTTTATTGTTGATCCAGTTGTCAAGAATTTTCTCCACCGGCTGCGTGTACTTCTGCGGTATCATGGCCAGGAACTCCCCCGCCGTCAGTACAAAGCCATCCAGCTCGGCCAGCGGCCTTTTGTCCTTCAGCAGCTTTTCACGCTCTGCACCTTTGACGGAGGGATCAATGGATGCAAGGATTTCACGGTTGATCTTCAGGTTCGCCTTGTCACGGAGATGTTTCAGGTACGCATCGCCGCGGGCCGCTTCCCTCTGCCGCCGTATGGCCCGTTCTATGTTCTTCCTGAGCCGGGGGAGTTCGTCATCCGGAGCCTCCTGCCTGTCCATGAGTTTCAGTATGTAGTATTTCCGGCCGGACCTCGTGACACCGGTGGTCTCTCCGGGTTTCAGGCCCGAGACAGCCGCCGCCAGGGCGGGGCTCAGGGCGTTCCGCCTGAGTGTAACCGTGCCGTTGTTGTTTTTGTGGGAGTAAGCGGAGTATTTCCGGGCAAGTTCCATGAAATCCTCGCCGTTCTTCAGTTGTTCAAGTATGTTACCCGCATCTTCTTCGCTGTCGACCTCGATTATACCGAGGGAGAGACGTTCATAATTCTCTTTGTAGAAGCTTTCTATATCTTCTTCACTGACCGTGACTTTCGAGGCGATCTCATCCTCGTACAGCCTCATCACCGATTCCCGCAGGATATACGCGTCTACTTTCTTCCGTACCTCCGGATACGCATCCATGCCCATGCGCCTTGCTTCCTGGATAATCAGCCTTTCATCTATCAGCTTCTGGAGATATTGTGATATATTCAGGTCTCCGGCGGATGAAAGATTCTCCCTGCGATGGGCCACATCTAATGAATATTCCAGATCGGATTCGGTTATCGGCTCCCCGTCCACCACGGCGAGAATATCTCTTTTCTGCGATATGGATGCGCAGCCCGATAAGATCAGGGCGCATATAACGGTGCACAGTATGCGGCGTAACACGCTGTCCGTCTTCGCCGGCTTCAGCGGGCTATGTGTTTTCAATATGGTCATCAATCATTGTTCAGCGCCATTGTTCCGTTTGACTTCTTCCTGCATTCTCTCAACCAGTTCCGACACCGCCCTGTAGGCCACTTTATCAACGGTTCCGATCCTCCCCCAGTCAAACACGACTATGTCATCCTCCCCGGTCAACTGGTGACTATTATACCACAATATCCTGTTGTCACGGGCATCCAGCAGCCTGACTGTAACGGCCACGGCCGGGGGGACGGATGCAGAGTAACGCTCCACGGCGCCCACCAGGACACCTTCCACATTCAGGGCCCCGGACAGTGCCCTTATATCTTCAAAGCCCAGCTCTCCCCTGCTCGTGATGCTCCGGGCCACTATCACCTCCCTGACATCACCGTATTCCACCGGCACAAAACTGCTGTTCTTCAGCATGTCCACCATCAACAGGTACATGCTGATGATTCCTGCGTTTCTGAACTTGCTGCGGTTCAGAAACGGCAGCACCGCCACCCTGAAGGCAGCGTCTTTACTCGAGCGCAATGTGCTGAAAGAGGCAAGCAGCCTGTCCACGGCCTCGGGAATGAGCTCCTGCACGGTCCTTATCCTGCCTGTTTCCAGTATCCCGGCAAAGTCATCCCCTGTGACCGAGGCATAGTCGGCCCAGATAACGGCCCCGTCGGATGGGTCTATCAGCCTTGAGACAAGGCCGACCTGCGGGTTTTCGCCGGCGGAAAACGAGACAACCGCCCCCGTCAGGATGAATGAAGCGCCGAATCCGTGTTTTATCTCGCGGGCAAGGCCGGCCGGCACATAGCCGGTATACCTGATCCTCTTCCCGCAGAGGAAGTCATAAAGTGCATCCTCCCCCAGCACTTTGTATCCCTTTTTCTCGAGACGGCCCAGCAGCACGGGCATGGAATCTTTCAGTGCGGCAGCGCTGTCCGTAAGATTGGCGAAGGGGAACACGAGGATTTTTTTACCGGCCGTTGACGGCGTTTCATTTTCCGGCTGGACTTCCACCGGCGCGGCATCCTGCTTGATTCCCTTATGGCCGGAACAGGACAAGAGGATGAAAAACGATATAAACCAGATAAGACATTGTTTCTTCATCGGCAAAATAAACAAACACGTGCAGGGAAAGACATAATCTGGTGGAAGTGATTCTTTTATTCGGTAAACGTCAGCAGCGCCTTTCTTACCACTGCCAGGACGGTTTCGCTCATGGTCTTGGATTTCGCCCCGAAATGCCTTGACATGAAACTGCTTCCTCCAAGCGTTTCCGTAACCGACCACAGGATGGTGCCTGTGTTTACATCCGCCATCATCAGGGTAATCGTCACTTCCGGCGCGGCGACACTGCCGGATTTCACCTCACCGTACTGCTGGACCGACCCCAGAACAAGTGCCTGGACATCAAGCATTTCCCCTATCTGTTTTATCTGGTCAGGATTCAGGGCTGCATCTGACTTGATATTCAATTTCTCCAGGGCGGCCGTCACCTCTCCGGGAATCGTTACATCAACAAGACCCGATGCGAGCAACTCGCTGATGACCGTCTGCCTTACAATCTCATCCGCATATCTTTCATCGGTCAGGTTCTGCAGGGGCATCACCGCCACCTTTTTGATGAAACTGAAGTCCACATCCTCGCGCATATAGTAAACAGGCACGCTGTTCCTGTGGCACCCTGCCACAGAAAGCAACATAATAATAACTGCCGGTATAAGTATGAGGCTCTTGATTAAACGCATTTTGTTTTTTTTCCGGTCTGTTTAAGATTGCAAATTCAGCAAGCGTTCTATTTTATCATAAAGACGAGGTTATCAGACAGCATTTATCGGGTTATTATAATTTTTTATCGGCCTGCCCGGACACCGCACCCGCAGCCTGTTAAAACAATGTATCCAGCGCCTCTCTTACCACCCTTGCAGCGGCCTCATCCAGTGTGGGGCCCTCTGCTCCGAAATGCCTGGTCCAGAAACCGGGGCCGCCCGAGGTGTTCGAGGCCGCCCAGACAATATTGCCGGACTCCGGCTCGATAAGCGTCAGATTAACGGAGACGTCGGGATATGTTACGGATATGCCCTTGCTGATCCCGAATGCCCCTACCGACCCCTTCATGACCGCATCCACACCAAGGGCCTCTCCGATGTTCCGTATGTTTTCAACCGTTATATTTCGGACGGACCTTATCCTCTGTTTTCTTAAAACAGCCGTGATCTCGCCCGGCTCCGTAACTTCAATGCCCTTTGACATGAGTTCTATCATAACGGCCCTTCTGACTCTTTCAGCGGCATAAGACCCGGACGTGTAGTTTTCAAAGGGCAACACTGCTATTTCCTTAACACCGGCAATATCAAACTGCGGCCTGATGTAACTCGTGTAGTTCTTCGCGGCGCTGCATCCATAGATGAAAACAAGCATGGATACGGCGGCCACCAATACGGAAACGAATGTCCTGCGATTTTTTCCCGACATATCGACATTCAAAGTTAACACGCTGCGGTTTTCAACCTTCACTCAACAGCGGCATAAAAAATTATCGCGGGGTTATGCATCATTAAATCCAACCCTATACAAGATACCTGTTTGCGCCGCAATTTTCAAGCAGGCTCAGAATCTCATGTTCAGATTTGCGTTCATGGTGTGGTTTTCGGCCTTTTCCTCGCGCATATCCCGCGCATAGTTGTAGTTTATCCTGGCCCTGATGAATTTTGTTACAACCCAGGTTAAAGAACCGCCCAGCCTGTCTCTCGTTCCCGAGCCGGAAAAATTGTCATGACGGTAATCCATGTTCACCTGTATCACCGGAAGGGGATACAGGTTCACTGTCACTCCCTCTGTTGTAACCGTATCCCCGTCGGAGTCCGATACCTCGAACCTCCCGGAGAGGTTGACCAGGCGGGCAGGCCGGTAAGTAATGACCGCCGCCCCCTTTTTGGAGTCGCTGGATGAACCGTCGGCCCTTGATGAGAAAAAACCGTACCTGAAGGTGCCTGTCATCCTGCGCGTAAAGTCCACGTCAAGGGAGCCGTTGATAAACCGGCTGGACGACTGCGTGTCGCTTGCAAAAGAATCCGTCAGGGTATATCCTGCGTCGGTAATCATGGTGACGTACCTGTACAGTCTGGAACCGACGCTTAACAGGACTGTATTGTCCGTCGATGACCTCTCTCCGGAGTCAAACCTGTCGCTCCTGATCAGGGAGAGGTTTGCATCAACTGTGGGCGCCGGCGATGAACTGAAAGACAGCGAGTAGGTGTTGTAATCCATGTCCGTGGTCCCGGTATCGTTAAAAGTCTCGGTGCGCTGAACCCCCAGTGAAGTGGTAAGCAGCCTGTGGGCCATCCAGGTTGCGCCGGCGCTGTAGCTTCTCTGTATATTGCAGCTGAAGTCCTCCTTTTCCCCCGAGACGGACTTGTCGAATATGTTCGAAAACATGCCGCCGACAGAGGCGGGCGCTGAATCGGGGTTCTGATCCGTCCTCGTTATGGAATAGGTCACGGAGAAAAGGAGTTTGTCCAGGGGTCGTGCGCTTGCACTGAAATTCAAACCCTGTGAGAAGTATTCAGACTCTGTTGTAAGGCTGTCCGTGCTGTCCGTGCCGTAGGCCTCGATCTCTGTTACGGATACACCCGACACGCCGGAGGTCTTCAGGTTGATGACTTTGAAGTAAGACGCACTCTGCGGGGCCGAAAACTCTATCTCGTAGCGGTATATGTTATTCGGGGTGTCATAGGAAGTCACCGTCACGGACTTAATGGGTTTCTCAGTCCACGTGCCCGTCTGGTTGAAGTCGCTTCTGAGGAGCCTCCAACTGGTTGTTGTATTAAGATTGCTGTCAGCGCTTACATCGGCATTCACGTAGATGAATATCCTGTCCACTGGACCTGCCGGTGAGACATGGATGCCGATATTATGAAACTCAGCGGTGCTCAGGTCGATGCTGGTAGCCGAAACCAGCTCTTCATTCACCAGTGACGACTTCAGCGACAACTCTCCCACATCCTCATTTCCCGGGCTCCCCTGTGCATACAGTCCCGCAAGGGCCGTCCGCCTCGTGAGTACAGTGCCCTCCTCGGTCACGTACTGCCTGGTTTTGTTCCAGTTAAAGCTGCCCTTGTAACTCACGGAGTAGCTCGCCCTGCCGTTCCACAGGGAACCGGCATAACCAATGTTATAACCGCTGCTGAAGGTGTCGTTTATTGATTTATGGATATTTGCATGCGGCGCCTCGTTTATATTGCGTGTATAGGAACCGTGCAGCGACAACCTTACATCTTCAGATGGCAGGATGTATGCCGAACTCACCGAATACCCTGTGGCGGTGGTGTAGCCCGTGTCTGTTTCATTTTTCCGCCTGTTGAACTGAAGCGACAAAGTGGGAAAGTAATAAGTGACTATCCCGAGGCGTGAGTAGTAGTCTTCCGTGGTCCTTCTGCCCTCACCCGCGGAATGCGTCCACTGTTCCCGCCTGCGGTAGCCCCCCTCGAAATCAAACAGGGGATTCTCAAAAAACACATCCATCCCGGGGTCCACAATCCTGTAGAACGACTTTGCGGTGCTGCCGTCGGACTCGGTGGTGCTATCCGAGAATCTTGCCCGCAATGATAACCTGTACGAGATCAGCGGATTGATCCGGCTGTCCATGCCCAGGTTGTAATCCTGGCTGAAGCTGTCCTTTTCCGATGTCTTCGTGCCTTCCTCCAGTTGTCTTGTGGCGGTATAGTTTAAATCCGCCGACCCCCCTGTGTCACCGGCAAAGACCAACGGGTTGGTTAACAGAATCACCATGAGCAAAAGAACAGTCTTCCATGAAGTTTTCGCCATCATCTGTCAGTTCGCATTGAAAAGGTTTTGCGGCAGGGCCGCCTGTGGTGTTGCGTGAAACATCAAGGCTGATACGGGTTGCTGCATCACCTCTGAAATACCGCTATGTCATAGGGTTTCCTGCCCACGGGTATAACCTGTTCTTCCTTTCTGGCGGTCTTGTCGACCACCGAGATGTTATTCGATCCCCTGTTTACCACGTAAAGCTTCCGTGACTCGGGACCGAGGACAAAAGATACCGGGGAATCCCCCACCGGGATGATACCCGTCACCGGCACCATCGTTGCATCGGGGGTGTTAAATCCTCTCTTGAACGGCCGGATGATGGTTATTTCACCCGGCACCTTCCTTAAAAGATATATCCTCTCAAAGTCGGGGTCTGCAATAACCCCTGTTACCGAGGTCCCGACATTGTTGATGACACTTACTGCATCAGAACCGCCGTCCCTGATGACCTGCAGTATATCTATGACGGAGAGGCTGTCGGAATCATAATTTGCAACATAGACCCTGCCCCTTGGATAATCCACTGCTATTGCATCAGGGCCCCATCCCACCCGGAGCCTTGCAAGCTCTTCGATGCTGTTATTCTGGACGTCCATTCTGAAGACTGAAACGTCATTGGACTTTTCGTTTGCCACATACACATTGAGGAATCTCTTGCGGTAGGAGCGTAAAAGATCAATGTCCGCGGCACTCAGGAAACCGGCGCCGAACAGGCTTTCCACGGGCGGGTCCACGGCCACGGCCACGGGACCGTCTCCTGTATTTACGTTGTCCGTCTCATGAACGGATGAGGAATCAATAACGGACAGTGAGTTGGACCTGTAATTGGTCACGAACAGCAGCTCTTTCCCCGGAGCCACCCTCGAGACCGCTATGTCAACCGGCTCCCAGCCCAGCCTCACCGGTATCTCGTCCTCCACCTTGTTTGTGGCGGCATCAATCACGGAAATGCTGTTTGAGCCCGAGTTGGCCACATAGATCCTCATCCGCTCTTTTATAAGGCCCGCCGCGATACCCCTGGGCCGCCTCCCCACCATTACGGTGGCTACCACCTCCGCCGATTCCCTGTTGATCACCGAGACATTATCAGAGCCCTCATTGGTTACATATATAAGCAGGGAACTCAACTCCGGCACGCGGCCCTTAACGGAAAACACCGGCCTGAAAACGCGGTCCCCGGCAACAGAGGCGTCAGCATTCCAGGCCAGGAAAAGGGAAGTGTTGCGGTTTCTCCGTATCCTTATGTCTATGTCCGCCTCTATCCCTTCCGGAGGCAGTGACAGGTCTGTGCGTCTGCCGTCTTTAACGAGATATGCCCCACTGACAATCAGGCGGAGGCTCCTGTATCCACCCTCCGGCAGGGTCTGCTCTGCCAGGAGAATCTGCCGGCCGGCGGCCGCGATGGAGTTAATGCTAACCGGCGAATGCATGACTTCGTACGGGGTTCCGTCCTCCGAGACGATGTTTACCGCCGAGAGATCGAATGTTATGTCGAGTGCGGGCTTGTCGGGGCCTTTCAGAAAGATGTCGATCTGTCCCCTGTAGGCCTGTTCGGCGGGGCTCTCCCGTTCCACGAATGCAGTGCATCCCGCCAGAAAGGCTAACAACAGAATAAAACAGAAACCTGAATAGGGAGAGCGGCGAAAAAGAAAAGATAAAGTTTTCTGCTTCCTTTTATTCATGATCATCTTACAGTTGCATTACAGTATCGCCAAGGGGCAGGAGAGCCCGCCGGTCTTCCGGCGGGCTCTCCTGCCCGTTTATGCAATGCCCGGGATTCAACTACCGGAGATAGAACACCTGTATCCTGTTATTAAAGAAATCCGCAATCAGTATCCTGCCTTCCGAATCGACCGCGAGGTCCGTGGGATACTGGAACCATCCTTCCCCCCAGCCCATTCCGCCGAATTCAAACACATACCTGCCTTCGCTGTCATACACGAGGATCGTATGGCGCATATAGTCCACCACATACATTCTGCCGTTGCGCCCATCAATGCCTATGGCCCTCGGACGGCTCAGCTTGCCGGAGCTCCCCCCCTTTTCACCGAATTTAAAGAGGAATTTCCTGTTGCCGTCATAAACATAGACATGCCCCGTATCCTCGCTTACGAGATATATCCTTCCTTTCTTATCGAGGACCACGTCGTTTAATTTCACCTTTTTCCCGTCTTCCTCCGGGATTATCATGTCCGTGAAACGCTCATCGGCGTCCAGCACGAGCACCCCCGGAAAAGACAGGCCCGCGACATACATATTTCCGTTTTTATCCCTTGCCACACGGTAAGGGTAGAAGGTGTCATCCCCCTCGAATCCCTTGAGAATAATATCACGCTTCCATTTAAGGCACGGGCTGAAGACCGAAATCCTGTTGTGCGGATTGCCTTCAGATGCGGGCTGGGCCACGTACAGGGTGCCGTCGCCGTCGACTGCCAGGCCCTGCGGTTTTTCAATGCCGCTCTCCTGTCCGAGGGTATAAAGGGGAAAGAAATCCGATGTGTATATGATGATTCTGGCCTTGCTGTCTATGACATAAATCTCTTTCCTCACCGGCTCTGCCAGCACGAAAGAGGGAAGGGACATGGCCCCTCCCTCTTCGTCTTTATCAATAACACCTTCGAAGATCGCCGGCGTGGATATGGTCTGGGCACGGGCATCCCGTGGTATTAAAAAAGAGGGATACAGGACGGCGAACGCCACCAGACATAAAAATAAAGGTGAAATATTTCTCTGAATATCCATTTTTCCCTGGTAACAAACCGGCCTGATTTTAAGGTTTATAAATAATAGCAATAAGTTATGCTCTAATTCAACAGATTTATAGCTTTATTAGATAAATTAGCAACCCCTCCGCGCTTGCCCTTTTCCTCCGTGGGGCGGCAGGGCTACGTCAAGATTACAGGTAACAGCCTCCCCCTTGACGTCTGCCTGTGCATTACACGCAGACGGGGGGCATTTCATTCAGATGGTCTTCATCTTAAAGAATAAGAAACGAGCATTTCCTGAAACCGGGAATATTACTGAAATGATAAGCACTCGATGTGCTTACAGCTCATTTCTTTGCATTCACCGTGAATTGCTGGAGGTTGCTGAAACTTTCTTCCCTTGGGTATACTTCAAGGTTAGAATGTAGAATCTTGTTCATAATATTCAGGCCGGAGGTGTTCATGCCCCTGTTTGGCGAACTCTTTGTCAGTGAGCTGTTGAAAAAGCCCGTTCTCGACCCCAGGGGGGATGAACTCGGCATGGTGAAGGATTTCATTGTAGTCAAGGGGGAGCCCCTGCCCCGGGTCTCGGCCATCATCATAGAGGAGAAAAAGGAGCGGTACCTGCTTGAATGGGAGAACGTCGGCATCTTCAACAAGCGCATTATCTCCTCCAAGATCTATGCCGGCAGGTTAAGTCGTTATGACGACTCCGGGGAAGACCTGCTCATCAGGCGCGATATCTTTGACAAGCAGATCGTGGACGCAAACGGCGCCAAGATCGTGAGGGTCAATGATGTGAAGCTGGAAGGCAAGGACGATTATGCCTGTGTAAGCGGGGTCGACATTGGTATAAGAGGCCTGCTGCGGCGCCTGGGAATAGAGCGCAGAAGCGAAAACCTGTACAGGTTATTCGGAAAGACCCTCCCTCACAATATAATAAGCTGGAACTACATCCAGCCCCTGGAGCCGAGGCTTTCAACCATATCGCTTACGGTTCCGCGCCAGATGATCTCCGCGCTGCACCCTTCCGACATAGCGGATATTATAAGCGAGGCCCCCCTTGATCAGGGAGCGGCCCTTTTCAACAAACTCGACCCCAACGTGGCCGCGGAGACGCTTCACGAGCTTGAACCCGATATACAGAAGTCCATAATAGACAGCCTTGACAAGGACTATGCGCCCCGGATAGTCGAAAGGATGCCCCCCGACGAGGCGGCGGACCTGCTTGCAGACCTCGAGTCGGACAAGGCCAGGGAAATCCTCGAGTCCATTGAAAAGGAAGAGGCCGAGGATATTCAGGAACTGCTTGCACACGAGGAAGACACCGCCGGCGGGCTCATGACAAACCAGTTCATATCCTATCCGCCGGGGCTGACAATACAGGAGGCCCTTGAGAGGTTCAAACTCGATGCCCACGAGGTTGAGACAGTCTACTACATATACATAACCGAGGGGGAGAGGCTCACAGGTGTTACAACGTTAAAGGATATGCTGCTTCACTCTCCCCAGATGACCTTATCCGGGATTATGGAGAGCAAGCTCAAGACGGTCTCACCCGATGCCGACCAGCAGGTGGTTGCAGAGATCATATCCAAATACAACCTGCTGGCCCTGCCAGTGGTGGATGACGAGGGTGACCTTCTCGGCATTGTAACCATTGATGATATCATGGACATACTCCTCCCCACGGCATCAAGGAAAAAGAGGAGGAGCGTATGAGCCTCCGCAGGATTTCGGCCACGTGGAAAAAGCTGGTCCTGTTTATCGCGATAATAGGCCCGGGCATAATCACCGCGTCCATTGACAACGACGCATCCGGCATCACCACGTATTCCGTAGCCGGCGCCCGCTACGGGAACATGCTGCTGTGGACGCTCATTCCCACTACGGTGGCGCTTGTCGTCATCCAGGAAATGGCTGCAAGGATGGGAGTGGTGACAGGCAAGGGTCTTGCGGACCTCATCAGGGAGAATTACGGGGTGAAAGCGGCTTTTTTCATGATGATAATCCTGCTTGTCGCAAATTTCGGCACCACAGTGGCGGAGTTTGCGGGCTGGGCCGCGAGCATGGAACTGTTCGGCCTGAGCAAGTATATCATGGTGCCCCTCGGCGCGTTTTTCATCTGGATACTCGTGATCAAGGGCAGTTACAGGGTCGTGGAAAGGGTGCTGCTCGGGGCGTGCCTGCTTTATGCCGGCTATGTCTTTTCAGGCTTCATGGCAAAGCCAGCCTGGGGCGAGGTGCTCTACAGCACGTTTGTGCCCACCATTAAAGCGGAACCGGAGTTCATCATGCTGAGCATAGCGATCATAGGGACGACTATAACACCCTGGATGCAGTTTTACCTCCAGTCGTCCATCGCCGAAAAAGGGATAAAGAAAAGGGATTACAGGTACTCAAAACTCGATGTCACCGCCGGATGCTTTATAACCAACATAATCGCCTTTTTTATAATCGTCACATCAGCGGCGACCCTGTTTCCCAACGGTATCCGGATTAACAACGCCAGTGAGGCAGCCCTTGCGCTGAAGCCTTTTGCAGGGCAGTATGCAACGGTCTTTTTCGGCATAAGCCTTGCAAACGCATCTATACTGGGGGCCATAATAGTGCCCCTGGCGACAGCCTATTACATATGCGAGGCAATGGGATGGGAGGCCGGGATAAGCAAGACCTTCAGGCAGGCCCCGCAGTTTATGTGGATATACACGGCGTTGATTGTGATCTCGGCCCTGCTCGTCCTGGCGCCCGGGGCCCCGCTGGTCCTCCTGATGGTGCTTTCATCGGTCCTGAACGGCATATTGTTGCCTTTTGTGCTTGTTTTTGCCCTGTCGCTTATTAATAATAAAAGGATCATGGGAGGATTCGTAAATTCAAGGATTCATAATTACATTTCATGGGCGACGGTGATTACACTGACGCTCCTGGCAACTGCCATGCTGTTTATGATAATATTGCCTGAGTTCAGTAAACCTTAATATTGCATGAACATGCAGGGGAGTCCGCCGCCGGTATTTTATGCAACTGTAAGGGTAACATTAAGGAGAGAACATGGTTAAAACAATCGAGTTTGTGGACGGGAAGGTGCGGATGCTGGATCAGACCAGGCTGCCGCTTGAGGTCGTCTATGTCGACTGCACGGACTACCGGATGGTCGCCGAAGGGATAAAGAAGCTCCGGATACGCGGGGCGCCCGCCATAGGAATAGCCGCCGCCATGGGAATAGCCCTCGGTGCACGGGACGTCAGGGCGGCTGATTTTGATGAATTCATGAACGGCCTGGAGCCTGTGTTTCATACCCTGCTCGCCACAAGGCCGACCGCCGTTAACATACAGTGGGCGGTTGAGAGGGCAAAAAAGCTGCTGTCCGGGAAAAGGCATGAGCCGGTGGACAGGTTAAAGGAACTGCTGGCGGAGGATGCAAAGAGGGTGCTTGAGGAGGATATACAGATCAACAGGGCGATAGGCAGGTGGGGAGCGCAGTTTATCAGGGACGGGGACACTGTCATCACCCACTGCAATGCAGGCTCGCTTGCCACCGGCGGGTACGGGACGGCCACGGGACCGATCAGGGTCGCGGTCGAGCAGGGCAAGAAGATACGGGTTTACGCTGATGAGACAAGGCCGGTGCTACAGGGTTGCCGCCTGACCGCCTGGGAACTCATGCAGGACAACATCCCGGTAACGCTGATCACCGACAACACGGCGGGCGCGCTGCTGCGTAAAGGCGAGATCAATCTTGCCATAGTGGGAACCGACAGAACTGTTGCCAACGGCGATGTCGCAAACAAGATAGGGACTTATTCGCTTGCCGTCTTGTGCAGGGAAAACGGGGTTCCGTTCTATGTTGCAGCACCACTGAGCAGCATTGACTTCTCGATACCCTCCGGCGACCTGATTCCTATCGAGGAAAGGGGCCCGGAAGAGGTTACCCATGTATTCGGATGCCGGATAGCGCCGGAGGGCGTGAGGGTGAGGAACATCGCCTTCGACGTGACACCGGCAAGGTATGTAACCGGTATAATTACTGAAAAGGGTGTGTTCAGGCCCGGTGACCTGCACCTGCTGAATGAAAAGGACGCGGACCTCGAAGCCGTGATGCTGAAGCCGGAGGAATAAGGGCTGATGCTGCATGAACCGGCAGGGCAGGCAGCCGTAACAGCTCTATCTTAACGTGCGGAGGGGTCTGCCGGAAAACCTTATATAAAGCGATTGGATATCGGAATATGTATTTGTTGCGGGAAATAGTGGTTTATAATTTAAACAAATGACCATAGAGGAAATCTGGGAATATTACAGGGAAGACCTGGAATCAGCCGAGGAGAAGATCCACGAGACGCTCCGGACAGTGGCTCCGGCGATATCCGCGGTGGGCAACCATACGTTTTCAGCCGGTGGGAAGCGCATCCGGCCGCTGCTTGCCATCCTCTGTTCAAGGATTTTCGGCGCGCGGGGAGACAGTGTCAGCACCCTTGCCAGCAGTGTGGAGTTCATCCACGCCGCCTCCCTCATTCATGACGACGTGGTGGACGGCGCCGACCTCAGGAGGGGCCAGCCCTCCGCGCACTCGCTGTGGGGAAACCAGGTTGTAATACTCGTGGGGGATTTCCTCTATGCAAATGCATTGAGGCTTGCCAACCTCCTGAAGAGGCAGAAGGTCATGGACGCGCTCTGCACCGCCACGGCGAAGATGAGTGAAGGGGAGCTCATACAACTGAGCAAAAAGGGCAATCCCGACATGTCGGAAGAAGACTATATGAAGATAATACAGGGCAAGACGGCCATTCTCATGTCGGCGGCCTGCATGGGCGGCGCAGTGCTCGGCAATGCCTCGCCCGCAGAGGAAGAGGCGCTTGCATCTTTCGGGCTTAAGTTCGGGTTTGCTTTTCAGATAGCGGATGATATACTTGACTATATGGCCACGGAAAAGGCCTTCGGGAAGAATCTCGGCAAGGACCTCGAGGAGGGCAAGATCACGCTTCCGCTCATTTATCTGCTGAAGGATGCGGATGACGGTGAAGCGGCCGGCATCAGGGAGATCATCAGGGCCGAAAAGATGACCGAGGAAAACCTTCTCTACATCCAGGAATTGTTCCGCAAGCATAAATCCATTGAGAAGAGCTATCAAAGGGCCAGGGCGATTATCGATGAAGCGAGAAAGGGGCTAGAGATATTTGAAGACTCAATGGAAAAAAACGCCCTGCTTGCAATTTCGGATTACGTATTGACAAGAAAGAAGTAGAATGAACCTTAATGTTGCATAAACCGGGCTAAAACCCCGTGCAGGGCAAGGGGATTCCGCAAACACGTCTCCCGGAGCCCGGAACTTGGAAACCATGCTCCCCCTGGTAAAACTGGCAAAAGAGGCCGTTGAGCAGTATGTACTCAACGGCAGGGTGATCAAACCGCCGGAGGACCCCGTCCCCGAGATGACCGAAAAGGCCGGAGTCTTTGTTTCGATAAAAAAGCACGGCCGGCTGAGGGGGTGTATCGGCACATTTCAGCCCGCCACCGGGAATGTCGCAGACGAGATTATACAGAATGCCATAAGCGCCGCCACCCGGGACCCGAGGTTCCCGCCTGTGAGCCCCGGGGAGCTGAATGAACTGCAGTATTCCGTTGATGTGCTGACGGCCCCTGAGAAAGTGGCCGGCAAGCAGGACCTTGACCCGAAGAAATACGGCGTGATTGTCAAAAGCGGTGCGCGTAAAGGCCTTCTTCTCCCCGACCTCGAAGGTGTCGACACAGTGGATGAACAGATCAGCATTGCGTCAATGAAGGCAGGGATTTTTCTGGGGGAGGATATCGAGCTTTACCGCTTCGAGGTCAAAAGGTATAAATAATGCCGGATAAGACACGTCTCGAGCTGGACATAGAGCATTGCGAAAGGTTCAGGACACCGCCGGGCGTCAGGGCGCTGATAATCCTCCTCGTAATCGCCGTCTTTGCCCTCGGTGTGTATGCGTTTAAGCTCAGGCAGGAGCTTGCAGATAAACAGCAGGAGATAATCCTGCTGAAGAAAAATCCCGGTCTGAAAATCCCCGGCCCTTAGGATGGTCTCTTCCACGGGCCGCTTTTGCCTCCGCGTTTCTCCATGAGCCGGATGTCCGAGATGGTCATTGCCCTGTCCACGGCCTTGCACATATCGTAAATCGTAAGGGCTGCAACAGACACTGCGGTCAGGACCTCCATCTCAACGCCTGTCCGCCCCGTGCATACGGCCCTTGCCTGTATGTCGATCTTGTTCTTCACCCTGTCGGTACTGAAATCCACTGACACTGATGACAGGTTGAGCTGGTGGCACAGCGGAATAAGCGCGCTCGTCTTTTTGGCAGCCATGATGCCGGCAAGCCTCGCGGTCTCAAGGACATTGCCCTTTGCGACCCTGTTTTCTTCGATCAGGTTGATGGTCTCCTGCTGCATACAGACCGAACCCCGGGCGACCGCTTCCCGCAGGGTTGCCGCCTTGCCGCTTACATCAACCATGCTTGCCCCGCCCCGATCATCAATATGTGTGAGCCTGCCGCCCGCCGCGTCTTTTGGATCCTTCATTTCACTCAGTCCGTTTTGCTGTTTTACTACTATAAATTTATTGCCTGTTTCTTTACAACCTCCCCCCGGCGGACTCCCCGGGCCCGCAGGTGATGTTTTTATGCGACTGTAAGGTATAATTAGAAGTCATGCAGTCACCGTTTCCACGGAAGAGAAACTTCGGAAGGGAATAAATGCTATGCCGGCGCTTTACCTTATAGACGGAAACTCCTACATATACCGCGCATTTTATGCGATCAGGGGGCTTTCGACCTCAACCGGTGTGCCGACGAATGCGGTCTACGGGTTTACCACCATGCTTCTGAAGATACTGCGGGAGAAGAAGCCGGAGTATTTTGCGGTGGTCTTTGACGCGCCGGGGCCCACAAAGAGACACGAGGCATATGAAAAGTACAAGGCCCACCGGCCCGCCATGCCTGATGACCTCAGGCCGCAGATTCCCCTGATCAAGGAAATAACAGACTCCTTCAGCATCCGGATGATTGAAAAAGACGGCTATGAGGCCGACGACATACTGGGCGCTATTGCCAGGGATGCCGAATCGAGGGGCCTTGATGTCTACATCGTTACGGGCGACAAGGACATGTGCCAGGCGGTAAGCCGCCGGATCAGGCTGTACGACACCATGAAGGAGAGGATCACCGCCGAAGAGGACGTGGTTCAGCGGTTCGGGGTTGAACCTTCCCGTTTCCCGGAGATAATAGCCCTTACGGGCGATGTCTCGGATAACATACCGGGTGTGCCCGGCATCGGCGAAAAGACCGCCGTTAAACTCCTGAAAGAGTTCGGAAGCCTCGACAATCTGATAAGCAACCCCGAGAAGATCAAAAACGCGAGGATCAGGAAGGCCGTGTGCGCCCACATGGAAAACATCAAGCTGAGCAGGGAGCTTGCAACCATCCATTATGATGTGCCCATTGATATCTCGGTGGAGGACCTCAGGCCCGGAGAACCCGACTGGCCGAGGGTGCTTGAGCAGTTCCGCAGGCTGGAGTTCAGCCGCCTCATCAGCCTGATTCCCGAATCCGCGGCCGGGGGGACGGCGGCGAAAACGGAATACATAACCGTTCTGCACAGGGATGCCCTTGAAGAGGCGCTCTCCGGCATAAGGGACGAGCTGAGCGTTGACACAGAGACGACCTCCGCATCGCCGATGACGGCCGGGCTTGTCGGCATATCGCTTTCCACGGAGCCCGAAAAGGCGTATTACATCCCCCTTGCGCATTCCTATCCGGGCGCTCCGGAGCAGTTGCCCAGGGAGTATGTGCTGCGGCGGATGAGGGGAATACTCGAGAACCCGCATGTGGGCAAGACAGGGCATAACATAAAATATGACCTTATCGTGCTGAGAAACGAAGGCATCAACATGAAGGGCATTGATTTCGACACCATGCTCGCCTCCTACCTGCTTAATCCCAACAAAACGAACCACAACCTCGCCGATACGGCCATGGAGCGTCTCGGCATAAAAAAGAAATCTTTCAGGGAGGTAATCGGCAAGGGCAGGAGGAATTTCAGCGAGGTGCCCGTGGGCGAGGCGGCCGGGTACTCGGGGGAAGACGCTGCCGTGACACTGAGGCTGAAGAGGTACTTTGAGCCCGCCATCAGAAAGGAAAACCTTTCAGCCCTCTTCCACAACCTGGAGATACCGCTCATAGAAGTCCTTGCGGACATGGAGATGGCCGGCATAAAAATCGATACCGGGTTGATGAAATCCTTTTCCGAGAGGCTCTCCGCAGAGCTTGCAGGCATTG
Organism: Thermodesulfovibrio sp.; assembly: GCA_026982355.1. Classification (GTDB taxonomy): domain Bacteria; phylum Nitrospirota; class Thermodesulfovibrionia; order UBA6902; family UBA6902; genus JAADFS01. Next base: position 31,970 of record JALSHG010000067.1, on the reverse strand, counting down.
AAAGGAGGATATACTTCCTCGCGGGCGGGGAATTCAACATCAATTCGCCCAGGCAGCTCCAGGAGATACTCTTTGAGAAGATAGGTCTCAAACCCGCAAAAAAGACAAAGACGGGATATTCAACCAACATGGATGTCCTTGAGCAACTGGCGGCCGGACACGAGCTTCCGAGAGAGATAATGGAATACAGGGGGCTGTCAAAGCTGCAGAACACATACGTGGACGCCCTGCCGAAGCTCGTCAATCCCGGGACAGGGAGGCTGCACACATCGTTCAACCAGACGATAACCGCAACAGGAAGGCTCAGCAGCTCGGAGCCCAACCTGCAGAACATCCCCGTCAGGGGCGAATGGGGCAGGAAGATACGGGAGGCCTTCATAGCTGAAGAAGGCAACCTCCTGCTTTCATCGGATTATTCCCAGATAGAGCTCCGCATCCTCGCCCACCTGAGCAATGACGTGAAACTCATCGAGGCGTTTAAAAACCACGGGGACATCCATACGAAAACCGCCTGCGAATTGTTCGGCGTGGCCCCTGAAGATGTGACGGCCGAGATGAGACGCAGCGCAAAGAGCGTAAACTTCGGGGTCATTTACGGCATCAGCCCCTACGGCCTGAGCCGGCAGTTGGGAATATCGCCGGAGGAGGCCAGGTATTACATAGACACATATTTCGCCAGGCACAGCGGTGTGCGTGATTACATAGACAGGCTTATAAGAGAGGCTGCGGAGACCGGCTATGTGACCACTATCCTCGGCAGGAAAAGGGCGATCCCCGAACTGAGGAGTGCAAACAGGAATATCCGGCAGCTCGGTGAAAGGCTCGCGATCAATTCCCCTGTCCAGGGCTCGGCAGCGGATATAATCAAGGTGTCGATGCTGAACATATGGAGAAGGCTGAAAAGGGAAAATTTAAGGACGCGGATGGTTCTTCAGGTGCATGACGAGCTGCTGTTTGAACTGCCGGAGCATGAAAGGGATACGGTCAGCGCACTGGTCAGGGAAGAGATGGAGAATGCGGTGAGGCTGTCGGTCCCGCTGAAGGCGGACATCGGCATCGGCGCGAACTGGGCCGAGGCGCATTAAAAAAATAATTTTCATGGCAGGAGGTTTTTATTCCATCGGTATTCGGAAACACGGCGGGTCTGAAGAAGAGCGAGATCAAGTCCCTTGAACGGCTCTACAGAAGACGCATCCCGAAAAACAGGCCGCTTACAGCGGAGCTTGCAAAATACATGGCGGACTGCTCCGCCTCCACAGGCCGGCAGGTCGGCGTGCTTGCGGACAGGAGCGGTAATATAACCCATGTCATCGTGGGGGATGCAAAGGGCATTTTCATCCCCGACCTTTCCGGCCACCCGCTCGGCAGAAAGGTCCTCCGCGGACTGAGGCTGATCCATACCCACCTGAAAAGCGAAGGCATAAACCGGGATGATATCACGGATCTCTCACTGCTCAGGCTTGATGCGCTCATTGTCATAGGACTGAAAGACGGCCGGCCGGACAGTGTCACCCTTGCATACCTGTATCCATCCGGCGGAGACACAACACATGAGATAAAAGGCCCGGTGCCTTTCCACGGGATGGACAGGGCATTTGAGGACTTCGGCGGCCTTGTCTCATCCATAGAGAATGGCCTGCAATCACACAGGACGGGCGTTGACGTGAAAGACAAGAGGGAGAGGGCGGTTCTCGTGAGCGTTGCGCGCAGGCCGAGGCACGAACAGGAGGACTCGATGGAAGAGCTCGGGGAGCTCGCCGCCGCCGCTGATGTGATAGTGCTCGATACGGTCATTCAGAGACCCGGGCATATCAACCCCAAATATCTCATGGGCGAAGGCAAGATAAAGGACCTTGTCATCAAGGCCATGGACAAAGGGGCCACCATGCTGATATTCGATCAGGACCTCAACCCCTCCCAGTCAAAGGCCATCAGCGACATAACGGAGCTGAAGGTCATAGACCGGTCCCAGCTCATCCTTGACATATTCGCCCGCCGGGCCCACAGCAGGGACGGAAAGGTGCAGGTCGAGCTCGCCCAGTTGCGTTACAGGCTCCCGCGGCTTACGGGGAAAGGCACCGCCATGTCCAGGCTCATGGGCGGCATCGGTGGAAGGGGGCCCGGTGAAATGAAGCTGGAAGTGGACAGGAGACGTGTGAGGGACAGGATAACGCTCCTTGAAAAACAGCTTCAGGCCCTCAGCCGCGCCCGCCGGCAGAGGAAGGCGCTCAGGACCGCAAAGGGCATACCCATCATATCGATCGTGGGCTATACGAACGCAGGGAAATCAACACTGCTCAACAACCTCACCCGGAGCAGCACCTCAGTGGAGGACAAGATGTTTGCAACACTTGACACGGCAAGCAGGAGACTGAGGTTCCCGCGGGAAAGGGATGTTATAATCACGGATACGGTCGGGTTTATCCGCGACCTCCCGAAGGACCTTTTCGCGGCCTTCAGGGCCACGCTTGAGGAACTGGCGGATGCGGACCTGCTCCTGCACGTGGTGGATATATCCAATCCCAGGTTTGAGCAGCATATCAGATCCGTGGAAAAGATCCTGTCCGACCTGGGACTCTCCGGAAAGCCCGTGCTGCTTGTCTTCAACAAGGAAGACCTTGTGGATAAAGACCAGGTCAGGACCCTCTGCACCCGCTTCAACGCCGTCTCTGTTTCAGCCCGGAACCCTGAAACATTTCACGGGCTTCTGAAGGCCGTGGAGGACAGGCTGTGGCCCCGGGAGACCGCCGGCGGGGTCATCCCATGATTACTCCGGCAGCCATATTGTACCGGGGAGCAATACTGTATAATAAAAGTGACCGGAAACCATGAAGGCCAGAATCCTGATCATTGACGACGAGAAAGACATCCTGGAACTCCTTTCCTACAATTTGAAGAAAGAGGGGTTTGTCACCGAGTGTTCTTCAAACGGGGAGGACGCCCTGCAGCTTCTCAGGAGGGATGTATTCGACCTTGTTGTTCTCGACCTGATGCTGCCGGGGATTCAGGGAATGGAGTTATGCAGAATCCTCAAATCCTCCGGGGGGACTTCTTCGGTTCCGATCATCATGCTGACCGCAAAAAACGAGGAAGTCGACAAGGTGCTCGGCCTTGAAATGGGCGCTGATGACTACATCACCAAGCCTTTCAGCACCCGGGAACTGGTCGCCCGCGTAAAGGCCGTGCTCAGGAGGACACGGGAAAGACCGGCGGGGGAGAGGATCGTGAAGATCGCAGACCTTGAGATCAATGCGGATACATATCAGGTCAGGAAAAGGGGCGCCCCGGTAAAACTGAGCGCGACGGAGTTCAACCTCCTGCTGTATCTCGTCAGAAACAAGGGCCGGGTCTTCAGCAGGGACATGCTGCTTGATGCCGTGTGGAAGGACGAGGCGTATGTTGAGCCCCGGACAGTGGATGTGCATATCAGGAGGCTGCGCGCGCAGATAGAGGACGATTCATCCCGTCCGTTTTATATCAGGACAAGGCGGGGCATCGGCTACTATGTTGACGGGGATTTATGAAGAGGCGGATTTTCAGAAGGACTTTTGTAGTGTATTCCGTGATCCTCCTGATCTCCGTCCTCTCTGCAGAGTTTTATATCACGGGCGTTGTCCGTGCGAATCACCTTGAAACTTTAAGGAAAAATCTCTCCGTACAGGCAACCCTCATATCGAGAAGCATTCCCTTCACCTCTACGCGTGAGCTTGACGGCCTGTGCAGGAAAATCAAGGCTGAAACCGGTGCAAGGGTCACGGTGATCGACGCCGGCGGAAAGGTGCTCGGCGATTCGGATAATGATTCATCACGTATGGACAATCATGCCGGCAGGCCGGAGATACAGCAGGCGCTGATGTCGCAGACGGGGTGGTCCATACGCCGGAGCAGGACGCTGCAGTCCCAGCTCCTTTACGTGGCGGAAAAAGTCATCCGGGACGGAAGGCTTGCGGGGTTTGTCAGGCTGGCCGTACCACTGAATGATATAAATAAATCGATCAACCTTCTGAGGCTGAAGATCAATCTCGCCGTAATACTGATATTGCTGACTTCCGGGAGCCTCCTGATCTGGCAGACGGAGAGGATCCGGAAACTCGTCAGCCGCATAACGGATTACGCCGGGGCGCTGTCTCACGGCCTGTTCAGAAAGAGACTCTACCTGGAGGGTGCGGGGGAATTCACCGAGCTTGCCCATGATCTCAACAATATGGCCTCGGAGCTTCAGAAGAGCCTTGAAAAGAGGGATGAGGAAACAGCCCGTCTGAACACTATCCTCAAAAACATTCCCGACGCCCTCTTGCTGGTCAATATGCACGGCACGGTTGAACTCTCAAACAATGTCGCAAGGGAGATATTCGGTGTCTCCGGCATTGACGGGAGACCCGTGATTGAGATTGTGCGCAACCCGGAGTTCCTCTCTCTCGTGGACAGGGTCAGGCAGGAGCGCATGCCCGTCTCGGCATGGGTGGTTATTGATTCCCCCGAGGAGAGACACCTGTTCGTCCGCGTCTCCCCCCTGTTTTACAATGTCGGGGAACCGGCCGGGGTTGTGGCGGTTTTCCATGACGCAACCCACCTGAAGAAACTCGAACAGATGCGCAAGGATTTTGTGGCGAATGTCTCCCACGAGATGAAGACACCGGTGACGGCTATCAGGGGCTTTGCCGAGACACTGCTGGACGGCGCCATGTATGACAGGGCGAATGCAGAAAAGTTTCTCAGGACGATCAAGTCCCACAGCGAAAGATTAGACAGACTGGTGGACGATTTATTGACGCTCTCAAGCATAGAGCTCGGAGCGGTCAAGATGGAAAAGACCGTGGTAAATCTCTCCGGTGTTATCGACAATGTCATGGCTACATTCCTGGTGCAGGCTGCACGGAAGGATATCGCACTGAAAAAGCACCTGGAACCAGGCGATGAGGAAATCCTTGCGGACAGGGACATGCTTGAGCGGATGCTGATCAACCTTGTGGACAATGCCGTGAAATTCACCGAAAAGGGGGAGATCGAGATAGGCGCTGCAGAAGAGGACGGGGGAAAGCGCTGTATTTTTGTGAAAGACACCGGTATCGGCATCCCGGGCAGGTATATCCCGCGGCTCGGGGAGCGTTTCTTCAGGGTTGACCCATCGCGCTCACGTGAACTCGGCGGCACCGGCCTGGGGCTTGCGATCGTCAAGCACCTCGTAAAGGCCCACGGCTGGGAGATGAGAATAGACAGCGAAGCCGGCAGGGGAACGGTCGTGAAGATATATTACGCGTAGAAACCTTTTAATGTTGCATAAACCGGCAGGCGGTGTTTTTTATGCCTCTGCAAGGTGAAGAGCTGTAACCGCCCCCTTTACCGCCGCATTATAAAGTCCATGTATTTCCCCCTCTCCTCGAAGGACTCCAGCACAATGTCCGCGTCCGTGTTCAGAAGATGTTCTTTTGAATATGGACCCGTGGCCACTGCAATGCAGTTTGCACCGTGAACCTTGGCGCATCTCACATCTCTCGGGGTGTCGCCGACTATAATGCAGTCCCGGGGGGAAAACTCAAGGCCCCTTTCGGCAAACTTGTCGATAGCTATGGGCAGGAGCCTGTCCCTGTCCTCATCGTCACTGCCGAAGGCGCCGTCGAGAAAGAAACTGTCCAGACCGAAGGGCGAAAGTTTTATCCGGGCACCCTCCCTGAGATTGCCCGTGAGCAGGCCGAGGGTCATCCCCTCCCGGTCAAAGAGGGCAAGGGCTTCCCTGATGCCGGGCTTCACCCGGCGGAGCGGATTTTCGATCTCCTGTCTGAGGAAATGGAGATACATGTCTTTCATCTTTTCAAGATTGCCGTCCACGCGGGAAAATCCGTGCGCCCTGAGGCCTTCCCTCATAATCTCGGGGTCCGTCTTGCCGGCCATCGAGATGTTCCTGAACGCATCCCTTATGCCGAAGAGCTTGTGAAACGCCCTGTCCAGGGCCCGTGAGCCGGCCCCGCCCGTGCTTATCAGGGTGCCGTCTATGTCGAAAAGAATCAGCTTGTTCATGACACTATTATATCAGAACAAATTTTTCAGCGAAATTGACTTTACCGGCGGATTTATGTTAAAAAATTAGTCTACCTTGGCGATTGGAGGCTTTTTCATGTACGCGATAATAGAAACAGGCGGCAAGCAATACAGGGTTTCCGAAGGAGACACCCTGAAGATAGAAAAGATTGACGAAAGCAAGTCCGTGACTTTCGGCAATGTCCTGATGGTCTCCGACGGGGACAATATTTCATACGGCAGTCCCTTTCTTGAGTCGGCGGAGGTAACGGCCGATGTCCTGGGAACCGGCAAGGCCGGGAAGGTGCTTGTATTCAAGCAGAAGACAAGGAAAGGCCACCGGAAGCTGAGAGGGCACAGGCAGCAGTATACAACCGTTAAGATAACCGGTATAAAAACCGGATAATTTCTGCTGGAGGATGAAAAATGGCTCATAAAAAAGGTGTCGGCAGCACAAGAAACGGCCGCGACAGTGAGTCGAAACGCCTGGGGGTGAAGAAGTACGGAAGCCAGGTTGTCAGGGCGGGCAACATACTCGTCCGGCAGAGGGGCACGAGGATCCACCCGGGGTTCAATGTCGGCAGGGGCAGTGACGACACGCTCTTTGCCAGGATAAGCGGCATTGTGAAATTCGAACGCAAGGGCAAATCAAAGCAGCAGGTAAGCGTTTATCCTGCGGAAATATAAGAAACAAACAAATCCCTTTGGAGAGTACAGCAGGTCAGGAGGCGGGTTCAGCCCGCCTTTTTTGTTGAAAGCCGCCGCGAAGCAACATTAACCTTAATGTTGCACAAGCCGGCAGGGGAGTCCGGGGGAGGTTTTCCGCCTGACTCCCCTGCCCGCGGGCGGTGTTTTTATGCAATTGTAAGAACAATGCAATTTATTGATCACGCAGAGGTACATGTAAAGGCCGGTGACGGCGGGAAGGGGTGTGTCAGCTTCCGGAGGGAGAAGTTCATCCCCAGGGGCGGCCCTGACGGCGGCGACGGCGGAAGGGGCGGACACATTATCTTCAGGGCAAGCGGAAACATCAACACCCTTCTGGATATCAAATACCGGCGGCAGTACAGGGCTGAAAAGGGACGGCCCGGCATGGGAAGGGATATGCACGGCAGAAACGGCGGAGACCTCGTTATCCCGGTGCCGGTGGGCACACTTATCAGGGATTCGGACTCCGGCGAGGTACTGTGCGACCTTACTACAGACGGCCAGGAGTACATTGCCGCAAGGGGAGGCAGGGGAGGCGTGGGCAATGCGCATTTCAAGAGCGCCACGAGGCAGGCGCCGCGGTTTGCCCAGCCCGGGGAGCCCGGGGAAGAAAAAAAACTGATACTGGAGCTTAAGCTTCTGGCTGATGTGGGATTGATCGGCCTTCCGAATGCCGGGAAATCCACGCTCATCTCCGTACTGTCTTCCGCCAGACCCAGGATTGCGGATTACCCGTTCACCACCCTTGTGCCAGCCCTCGGAGTCGTCAAATACGGCGACTTCAAAAGCTTTGTGATCGCCGACATTCCCGGACTGACGGAAGGCGCGCACAGGGGCACGGGCCTGGGGTTCCGGTTCCTGCGCCATGTTGAGAGGACTTCCATCCTTCTGCATCTCGTCGACATATCGGAGATGGCTGAAGGAGAGCCGGTCGGCAACTTTGAAAAGGTCAACAGGGAGCTTGAGCTGTACAGCCCGGAGCTGATAAAAAAGCCCCGGGCAGTGGCCGCTACAAAGCTCGACATAAAAGGCGACGGCAGGAGACTTGACAGTCTTGCACGATATTGTAAAGATAAACACTATGATTTTTTCCCGGTATGCGCTGTTACCGGAGAGGGTTTGAAAGAACTGGTAATATATCTTGGTGAAAAGGTGGAGGAGTACAAGAGCAGGCAGCAGACGGCATGAGACGCCTGGTAATAAAAATAGGGAGCAATATTATCGCCTCGGCTGAGCAGGGGCTTAACACAAGGAGACTCAAGGCTGTCACGCGGGACATTGCGGGGGTCCTGGACAGGGGATACGAGGCTGTGATCGTCTCATCCGGTGCAATCGCCGCAGGGCTCAAAAAACTTGACCTCAGGGAAAAGCCCAGGGATATAAGGCTCAAACAGGCCGCCGCGGCAATCGGGCAGTCAAGCCTGATGTGGGCATACGAGGAGCACTTCGCCGGCTTTCACAAGAAGGTCGCGCAGATACTCCTCACAAGGGACGATATCTCGAACCGCCGCAGGTATATCAATGCCAAGAACACCCTGTTCACCCTCCTGGGCTGCGGCGTGATACCACTGATAAACGAGAATGACCCTGTTGCCGTCGATGAGATAAAATTCGGGGACAATGACATGCTGGCAGCGCTTGCCGCAGGGCTTGTAGAGGCGGACATGCTGATTATACTGTCGGATGTCGAGGGGCTTTATACAAAGGACCCCCGGCAGAAAGGCGCCAGGATTATCAAAACCGTGGACAATATCACCCCTGATATAGAGAGACTCGCCGGGGGCAGGGGCAGCGCGGTCGGCACCGGCGGCATGTACTCCAAAATACTTGCTGCAAGGCAGGCCGTTGATCACGGGATTCCCGTAGTCATCATGAGCGGCAGGAAGAGCGGCCTCATTGCAAAGCTGCTGGAGGGGAAAGAGATAGGGACGTATTTCAGGCCCCGGCAGCATAGGCTGTCCTCCAAAAAAGGCTGGATAGCCTACGGCGTGAGGTCGAGGGGCGCTGTTTATATTGACGACGGAGCGGTAAAGGCGCTGACAACCATGGGCAAAAGCCTTCTGCCGTCCGGCATCGTGAGGGTCGAGGGGAACTTTGAAGTCGGTGATTACATAAGGTGCATGAGCACAGACGGCGGAAAAATAGCAAAGGGCCTGACAAACTACTCCTCTGCCGACCTTGATCTCATCAAGGGCAAAAAGACCTCGGAGATAGAAAGGATATTAGGATATAAATATTCGGACGAGGTAATCCACAGGGACAATCTGGTGGTGATTTGACCCTGGTGTTACATGAACAGGCAGGGAAGTCCGCCGGAAAACCTCCGGACCCCCCTGCCCGCGGGCGGTGTTTTTACACCGGTATTAACCGCGTTTTTTCCCGCTGAAATCAATCACCCTTCGGATGAACCCTTCCCTTGCACGGGCGCTGTAAAGCCCTGTCTCCTCCTCAATCGGGACAGACGGGAAGTGCCGCATGAACGCCCTGCTGAATATACCCGCGGCCCTTTTGTTACGACCGCCTGAAGGGGAATATACCTCCACGCCGGCGGCGGAACAGCTCGGTGACCTGCTTTTGAAGATGAATCCGCAGAGATTCTCCCCCGACAGGCATTTGATTTTCCCCCTCGTCCACTGCAGCATTCCATCCGTGTGATCAACTCCGGTACTGATGGCAACAAGGCGGGGTGCGGCAGGGCCGCCCGTGAGACGCATCGGCTCCCTCGGCACGGGGAGGCCGTATTCCACCTCCGGACAGACGGGCACAAACTGAAAGTATTTTCCCAGCGCATCAAGGATGACGTCCTCCCGCCTGTCCTCCCCGTCATAGCGGACCGGGTGTCCGAGAAGGCAGGAGCTTATGCCGATCCTGATCACACGCTGCATTCAGCCGAACCTGTAGTGTTTTTTCACGCCCCTGCGGATTTTCCACGTGCAGGACATGCCCGCCGGAAATGTCACGAGGTCCCCCTTGCCGATCTCGACCGGTTCGCCGCCTTCAGGCGTGACGACCACATCCCCCTCGAGGAAATAGCAGGTCTCCTCGGCATCATATGTCCAGGGGAATTCAGATACCTCTTTTGTCCACACAGGCCAGCCGAATACGCCCTGCTTTTTCAGACTTTCTTCATCCGGGTTGCGTTGAATCCTGATTTCACTCATTTTACCCTCCGTGGATGATATTGCAGAACCGCTCTCAGGAGCGAGGCGCTGTGCCCCAACTGTATGTAAGCCTCCTGTTCCGTCATGATTCCGCCTTCCTTTTTAAGCTTAAGCCCGAGGCGCCGTGATATGTCGGCGACCCTTGCAATCTCTGCCGCGAGGTCTTTTTCAAAATGCGCTGGGCCGAGCTTCACCGGGTACATGTGTCTCTTGATCCTGCCGATATTCTCTAAAACCTCTCCGTCGACCACTCCGTCGTTGGCCGGGTGATTCTTCCTGTTGAATTCATCATAGGGGATATTATGAAGCGGCTGCGACAGGTCTGTAATGTAATGGGCCGTGAAGGCGAGATGATACTCCGCATAACGTCCCTTTTCACGGGCGGCGGAGTATTCCCTCAAAGAAGCGATAATTGCTCCGTAGAGATGCCCCTCGGTGTCCGCCGGCATGTTGTATCTCCCGGCCTGGCTTAAGACCATCTCCGGTGTGACCGTGACATTGCCCGGATTGTTGAAGAAATGGTTATAGGACTCGATGGAGCCTGCCTTGATTTTTGCGATATCCGCTGCTGCGGCATTGTACCATTGCCTGTATCCCGCGGCCTTTGCAACGGCAAGATGGGTCCGGGTGTGCCATGCGGCGGCGGTTCCGGTATAAAGAAGAAACAGAAGAAGGAAACCGGTGATTGCTCCGATTGAAAATCTTCTCATATGTCCGGGCATGCCGCGGTAAGCGTCCCGCGTGAACATCTATCTGTATTTTTTTATTATTCCGGCGGTCCTGTACCGGCTGTCTCCCGATGGCTCCACGCGGACAATCTCCACCACGGCCTTCATGGGATCGAATTTCACGCTTTTCGTGTCAATGACGACTTCGATAGCCTTTCCCTCGGGCAGGGCCCGGTCAGTGACGAACTGTATGCCGGTATGGCTCAGATTCCTGCACCGGCCCTTGTATGTTCCGTTTTCACCAGCTATCGTATACGTCAGTTCAGCATCAACCGTCAGACGGCAGAAAAGTCTTTTCTCATCGTAATGTTGCTCCAAAGCCAAAGCAGACACCTCCTTTTTCCGGGGATAATTAAAAAACGGGATTCTTCGCCTTCACCGGTATCCTTTTATTTTATCATATATCGGAGGTTCTCTGTGGAAATCTTCTGCAGGGGGGGATGAAACCGGGGAAAAGGCGTCCGGCGGGCAATTACTGAAGGGCTTTAAGAACCTCTGTATACAACGGAGGGGGGTCCATGATCTCCAGCCCCACGCTGTTTGTGTAACCATGGGGCGGGGTACGGTATGACCATTTCACCCTGCAGGACAGGTTCAGCTTTTCCCCCGAGGGGAACCGGAACTTCAACTCAAACGGGGTGTCGGGATCAAAATCCGCCTGCGGGTTGGTCTTGGCGATTGTAATATACGCGCCTTCTTCCGAAAGATTCTCTATAAAACACGCATACCGTGAATCACCGGCAATCAGTTCGGCCTGCAGGGTAACGATTATCCTTTTATATCGCCTCGCTTCCATCTGATATCTTCAATATTAAGGCTTAAAAAACACCTTTGCAAATCCGGCATCTCTTTTCACTGCCCGGTAATATCGGAATTCCGCTGAAAGCCCGGGGCCTGTATATAGTTTAGCATCACCCGTAGAAATGTCAACCTTGCGGTGGCATAAAAACACCGCCCGCTTGTGCAACATTAAGGTTAATGTCAAGAAAAACAAAGCGACGTTCAGGTTTCAGCATACAATGCCGTTATAATACTTATCGTATTGTGCGGATTGTCTGTTTCCCGGATTCCCGGCAGGCCGGAAAGACGATTTTCAAAATGGGGCACGACGGCATACATGACCATGAGCCACCTGAGATTGTTTATTAGTATATGGTTCATTGCCCTTGCGGCTTCAGGCACAGGCTGCTCCACCGTCAGGATCCACAGCCAGGCCGAAGACCTTTCCGCCATCAGGGCGGAACAGTCTTTCGGGATCAGGGTGCGAAGCGGCAATCTTGCGCTGGATAAGCTCATCCATGACACTGCATATGCAGAATTCGGGAGGCACCTGCCCGTTTCAGGGAACGGACCGTACACCGGCTTTATTGATATTGTCTTTACAAGCGCATCCGGGACGGTATTCGGAGGCGCTTCAGCAGGGTTTACAGCCGACATGGCTTACGGGGATAACTGGTTTACAGGTGATGAGTCGGCATGGACAGGCGGAAACAGCGCATATGCTGAAAGCGGTATTGCTCCCGGCGGCATTTTTTCATGGCAGGACAGCACGATGACCGTAACCCTCAGGGATATAAGCAACAGGCGATTATGGAAAGCGGTTTTTCACTACAGAGGGGGGCGTGACATCACCGCCCTGTACATCAAGACCGCTGACGACGCCGCAAGATTCTGCCTTGACAGGATTATAGAGGCGTTTGAGAGGGAATATGTTCCAGGCAGGCGCCCTGCACGGAATAAAGCAACGGCCTCAATGTCATCCGGCAGCACGGTCCTGGTCCTGAAAGGCGGGAAATCACCTGTCCCGGAACCGCATGCCTCGAGTGCAAATGAGATACCTCCGGATGCCGCATTAATCGTAAAAGACACCGGGCCTTTACCGGGGGAAAATCCCGTTTATAAGACAAGGGGAGCAATGCCGGGGGCGCCGGGGGCGCTCAAGAGCAGAAGGGTGCTCTTCCCCAAGGCCCCGCCGCTGGGTGAAAGAGGTTATCTTGATGCAGTGGAGAGCCGGGATCAATAACGTTTTATAATGTTATAGTACATGTCCCTCTGAACAGGTTGAAAGCCGCATCCCCTTATGGCGCCTATTATATCATCAATGGAAACCCTGTGCTTTACGCCTGCCGCGGCGACCACATTCTCTTCAATCATGGTTGAACCGAAGTCGTTGGCCCCGAACCTGAGCGCCACCTGGGCCATTTTCAGGCCCTGCGTAACCCATGATGCCTGCACGTTCGGCACATTGTCGAGATATAGCCTTGAAAGGGCGAGCACCCTGAGGTACTCGACCCCGGTTGCGGGATGCAGGTCAGGGCCGGCTTTTCCGCCTGATGCTTCTTTTAACTTCTTCCGCCCCCCCAGTTCCGTATTCCCCGGCTGAAAGGTCCACGGGATAAATGCCGTGAAACCGCCTGTCCTGTCCTGCAGCCTCCTGATTGCATCAAGGTGACCTATGATATCCTCAGGTCCCTCCACGCTCCCGAACATCATGGTCGCCGTTGTCTTCATGCCGAGCCGGTGAGCCTCCTGCATGACCTTCAGCCACTGTTCAGCGCCGATCTTTTCAGGGCTGACCCTTTTCCGGACCCTGTCGGAGAGGATCTCGGCCCCACCTCCGGGAATCGAGTCGAGCCCCGCTTCCATGAGGATCTGCAGGGTCTTCCCGACCGAAAACCCGGCCCTGCCGGCTATGTAAGTGATCTCAGGGGGCGAGAAACCGTGCACATGGATCCTGAACCTTTCCTTGATCGAGCGGAGCAGGTCCGTGTAATAATCAATGCCGAGGCCGGGATTCAGCCCGCCCTGGATGAGGATCTGCGTGCCGCCCAGTGCAATGGTTTTCCTGATCTTGCTGAAGAGTTTTCTCCTCGTGAGAACATATGCGTCGGGGTCGTTTTCATCCCTGTAGAAGGCGCAGAACCTGCATTTATTGATGCAGACGTTCGTGTAATTGATATTACGGTCGATGATAAAGCTGACCGTGCCGCCGGGATGCAGCATTTTCCTGAAGTTGTCGGCCCTCATGCCGAGATCAAGCAGATCGGCATCCTTCAGCAGGCGCAGGCCTTCTTTTTTTGTGAGGCGTGCATTCTTCTTTGAAGTTTTCTTCATGCTCGGTCTCCTTGCTGCTGCATTAATTCTAACAAAAATCCGCTTTTCTTGATTTTCCCCTTGACAAAAATCCGGCCCTTATTGTTCAATTGGTTCAATTGAACGATAAGTGTCCAGCATACTCGTCAGATCAAAAAGCCGTTAACCTTAATATTGCAAAACGGGCAGGTGAAATTGCCGTAAAACCGCCGGCCCCCCTGCCCCCGGGGCAGTATTTATGCCACTGCAAGGTGAAGAAGGGAGCGATGATGAAATGAAGACCGCGCTGAAGAAAAAACCAGCCGCCAAAAAAAGGGTTCCGGAAAGTTCAAAAAACAAAAAAGCGAAGCCGATCAGATTGCGGGTGTCGAGAACGTGCAAGCCGGAGGGCCTCGGTCTTGAGGAGTGGCAGCGTATTCTCAGGAGACAGTACGGGGTTCAACAGGCATTTAAACTCCAAAACACCGGTGACCATCCCATTTTCTCGGAATTCCTTCTCACCAATCCGGAGTCGGGCAAGACCTATAAAACAGCCATCCGCGGCAGCAACCCCGGAGACAATTACTGCTCATGTCCTGATTACAGCATCAACAATCTCGGTACCTGCAAGCATATCGAGTTCACCCTTTCCAGGCTTATGAGGAAACGGGGGGCGAAAAAGGCCTTCAGGGAGGGCTTTGTCCCGCGGTATTCGGAGGTCTATTTAAGCTACGGACTGAAAAGGCAGGTCAGGTTCAAGGCTGGACAGGATGCGCCGGACACGCTTCTTTCCCTTGTGAATGAATTTTTTGATTCGGAAGGAACGCTTAAAGAGGATCATATTCTCAAATTCCACGAATTTATCAACAGGATACCGCGGGACAACGGACATGAGGTGCGGTGTTACGACGATGTAATGGACTATATCGCCGAGCACCAGGATGCTGAATACAGGCGTAAAATCATCAGGACCCGTATCAAAAAGGGTATCGACAGCCCTGTTTTCAAAAACATTCTGAAGACCAAGCTCTACCCTTACCAGAAAGAGGGGGCATTGTTTGCAGTCAATGCAGGGCGCTGCCTTATCGGTGATGACATGGGACTGGGAAAGACGGTCCAGGCCCTTGCAGCGGCAGAGCTGATGGCGAAACTGTTCAACATGGAAAAGGCGCTGATAGTCTCGCCGACCTCCCTGAAATACCAGTGGAAGTCCGAGATAGAGAAATTTACCGGCAGGACGGTTCAGGTCGTTGAGGGACTGAACCACCGGAGGAAGGAGATATACCGGGAAGATTCCTTTTACAAGCTGATCAACTATGAACTGGTCTTCAGGGATATCGACATGATAAGGGAGTGGGCGCCCGACCTGATCATACTCGATGAGGCGCAGAGGATCAAGAACTGGAAAACCCGGACAGCGCGGTCCGTCAAACAACTCGAATCAACATTTGCCATCGTGCTGACAGGCACCCCCATAGAGAACAGGATCGAGGAATTGCACTCCATCATGGAATTTATCGACAGGCGGCATCTCGGGCCCCTGTACCGGTTCGTCCATTCCCACAGGATTACGGATGACGGCGGCAAGGTGGTGGGTTACCGCAACCTGCAATCAGTGAGGGATTCACTGAAGAATGTCCTGATACGCAGGAAGAAGGACGAGGTGCTGAAACAGCTCCCGGAGCGGGTGGATAAAAACTTCTTTGTCCCCATGACCGCGGAGCAGGGTGTGATCCACGAGGAAAATTATGAGATAGTGGTAAAGATAGTCGCCAAGTGGCGCCGTTACAAATTTCTGTGCGAGGCGGATCAGCGGCGGCTGCAGATTGCCCTTAATTATATGCGGATGGCCGCCGACAATACCTACCTTGTGGACAAGAAAACCATTCACGGCCCAAAGGTCGAGGAACTGGAGGTGGTGCTGAAAGAGCTGGTGATTGAGAGCGGGGAAAAGGTTGTCATCTTCACCCAGTGGCTCAGGATGGCGGAGCTTGCCGAGCACATACTCAAGAGAAACGGCATCGGATATGTCCATTTGAACGGCAGCGTCCCTTCAAGGCAGAGAAGGGGTCTGATATCACGGTTCAGGGAAGACCCCGGGTGCATGGTCTTCCTGTCCACGGATGCAGGCGGTGTGGGCCTGAACCTGCAGAGCGGATCGGTTGTGATCAATATGGACATCCCGTGGAACCCTGCCGTGCTTGAACAGCGCATCGGACGCGTGCACAGGCTCGGCCAGCGCAGGAAGGTCCGCATAATCAACTTTGTCACCTCGGATTCGATTGAAGAAAAAATCCTCGGGTTGCTGAAATTCAAACGGTCATTGTTTGCAGGCGCGCTCGACCTTGACGGGGAAGATGTGGTTATGCTCGGCGAATCCCAGCTCAAGAGATTCATGAAGACAGTGGAGACAATGACCGAAGACATGCAGAGGCCGGACCCTGGAATCCGGAGGCGGGAGCAGGAGGAAGCGGAGCAGGCTTCAGAGGCCGCCGCTGTTACGGAACGGTCCGGGAAACCCGCAACCGCCGGGAAGGACGATGGAAAGACGGATGATCCGCTGAATAATCTGCTTGTCAGCGGGGCGCGGTTCCTGATGAATCTCGGCAGGACCATTTCGCAGCCCGGGCATGATGCGGAGAAATATCTCAATGCAATGGTCGGAAGGGATGCGGACACGGGCAAGTCATATCTGAAGATACCGCTTCCGGAAACAGAGGTTCTGCAGAACATATTTTCATCCCTCGGCAAACTGCTCTCAGATGCGGCACATATGAAAAATGCGGAATAACCCTCAGCGTGTGAACGGATTGGAAGGTTCCGGATGTATGAGCGAATTAACCGACATATTCAATATATTGAAAAACAGATTTCCGGGCTATGAAAAGAGACCTCAGCAGATCGCGATGGCCGCAGAGGTGCTTGCCTGCCTGAGGAATAAAGAGAGGCTCCTTGCAGAGGCGGGGACAGGGGTCGGAAAATCCTTTGCCTATCTCATCCCCGCCGTGTTGTCCAATGAAAAGACCGTTGTATCGACGGCGTCCATTGCCCTTCAGGACCAGCTCGTGAAGCGGGACCTGGTCTTCCTGCAGGAGGCGCTCCCCCGCGGGTTTTCCTTTGCCATCCTTAAGGGAAAGAACAATTATCTCTGCCTGAAACGCGAGAGGGAGTTTGTCGAGCTGGGGGAGCCCTACAGGAGATTTGCCGAATGGGCGTCCGTCACGGAGACAGGCGACAGGGATGAGCTGCCGTTTATCCCTGATTTCTGGGACAGGGTCTGCGGTGACCCGGACGACTGCGGGGTTGCCCGTTGTCCCTATTACAGCAGGTGTTTCTACTACAGGCATTACAGGGAACTGC
Source organism: Thermodesulfovibrio sp. (assembly GCA_026982355.1). Taxonomy (GTDB): domain Bacteria; phylum Nitrospirota; class Thermodesulfovibrionia; order UBA6902; family UBA6902; genus JAADFS01. Next base: position 14,923 of record JALSHG010000067.1, on the reverse strand, counting down.
GCAAAAAGGATATCCTCGTGGTCAACCATCACCTGCTTGTATTTGACCTGCTTTCGGATTTCAATCTCCTGCCGTTTCACGGCCAGCTGATAATAGATGAGGCGCACCAGATCGAAAATGTCATCTCCCATGTCCTCGGCAGCGTCCTGAACCATTCGCGGGTGGTGTGGCTGCTCTACCGCCTGAGGGGCATGAAGATAGCCGTTGACCATCTGTTTGAGCCCGTGGACATGTTTTTCAAAAGGAAGGACCTGCGGCCGGGGATTTTCCCGTCCATACCGGATGACATCAGGGAAGGCCTCGCGGACCTCAGGAGGCAACTGGCGCTTGACAGGATTGTCCGCAGGCTGAATGCCTCCCGGGAACCGTCTCCGGACAGCGGGTTCAGGGACAAGGCTGAAACCACCGCTGCCTATGCAAGGTCTCTTGATGGTGTTATTGAGGATTTCATGGAACAGGGCGATAATGACAAGGTTTATTATCTGTCCGTAAACGACAACCGGCTTGAGCTCAGGAGCAGCCTCGTGGAGGCGCGCAGGGCGTTTGCGGATCTCGCCGCGGCCTACGACAGCGTTGTCATGACGTCTGCGACACTGACGGCGGCAGGGAGCTTCGACTTCCTGAAACAGAGGCTCGGTATTGCGGATAACGGGAGGAGGAGGGCGGGGGCAGGTGAACCGGGGAGCGGAGAGCGCGGACTTCCCTTCAGGGAGATGGTGGCCGGTTCGCCGTTTGATTTCAGGAGGCAGGCCCTGCTTTATCTTGAAAAGGAACTGCCGCCCCCGGTCAAAGACAATGAAGATGCATTCCTGCACAGGGGGCTAAGGGTCATTGAAAGGCTCCTCGCCGCCTCCCGCGGCAGGGCACTGGTGCTTTTCACATCGTACAGGCATTTGAATTTTGCATCACGGCATATTAACATAGACTACCCGTTCAGATCACAGGGCGAGATGCCCCCGGCAGGGCTGATCCGGTGGTTCAAGGAAACGCCGGGCTCGGTCCTCCTTGCAACCGCCACCTTCTGGCAGGGGGTTGACATAAAGGGCGAGGACCTGAGCATGGTGATTATTGTAAAGATGCCTTTCGGCTCTCCCGGCGACCCTGTGTATGACGAGAGATGCAGGAGGCTGGGCAACCGCTGGTTCGCCGGCCTTGCGCTGCCGTCCGCCATACTCCAGTTGAAGCAGGGCTTCGGCAGGCTCATCAGGGGTGTGGACGACTACGGTGTGGTCGCCGTACTTGATACACGGCTTGTGACCAGCTCGTACGGCGGGACCGTCATCTCTTCGCTGCCCGAGATGGAGATCGTGCACAGCGTTGAAGATGTGCGGAGGTTTTTCGACGGCAGGCGGGGAGGTGATGAGCCGAACAGTGCGGATAAGGGGTATAATAGGAATGTATAGCCTACATGAAGGAGGTAAGAAAGATGAATCTTTATCTTGTGCAGCATGCAGAGTCAATGAGCAAGGAAGAAGACCCCACACAGAGCCTCTCTGAAAAAGGAATTCAGGATATAAAGAAGGTTGCCGCCTTTGCGGCAAAACTGAATATAAGGGTGCACCGTATATTTCACAGCGGCAAGATGCGGGCACTGCAGACAGCGCAGGTGCTGGCGGATCATATAAACGTGGAGACGGACATATCCGAATCAGAGGGGCTGTTGCCCATGGACGATCCGGGCATATGGTTTGAGCGCATTACGGCAATCCGTGAGGACATAATGCTGGTGGGGCATCTGCCGCATATGGCCGGCCTGTCGTCCCTGCTCCTGTGCGGCGGCAGGGAAAAAGGCACGGTGAACTTTGAGAGGGGCTGCATAGTCTGCATGAAGAGTTCCGGGGCCGGCGGCTGGGCCGTGGAGTGGATCATCAAGCCGGGGATGATCAGGTAACCATGCCGACAGATATAGGATTTCTTATCTCGGGGCTTTTAATCGGCGGTGTCCTGTCATCGCTTGTCACCTACATTGTTCTGTCAAGGAAAACCTCCCTCTGTGAAGGAAAGGCCCGGAGCGCCGAGGCCGTAAACAGCGAGCTCCGGCAGCAGCTCGAGCGCATGAAACAGGAACTCGCAGAGGTTCAGAACGACCTCAAGAACGAGTCGGGGATACGGGCCGCGGTTGAGGCAAGGTACCATGAGACCGAGAAAAACCTCCAGACAATAGAGAAAGAGCTGCTGGCCAAATTCGATACCCTTTCCCTGAAGGCGCTCTCAAAAAACTCCGACGAATTCCTGAAGCTGGCCGAAGAGAGGCTCAAGTCCCAGACCGTTGAGGGCCTGAAGGAGCTCGAGGGGAAAAAGGAACTCATCGACATGAGCCTCAAGGAGATGGACAGGACCCTCGCTGATGTCAGGCAGAGGGTTGAAGATGTAAGCAGGGGGGCGCTGAAGGTCTCCGCCCTTGTGGAGAACCACGAAAAGATTACATCGAGGCTCCAGCATACAACCGAGCACCTGACCCGGGCGCTTGCCAGCTCGAAGAAGAGGGGTGAATGGGGCGAGCGTATGGCGGAGGACATCATAAAGCTGGCCGGAATGGTGGAGGGCGTCAATTACATCAGGCAGAAGACACTGGACGGCTCATCGGGAAGACCTGATTATACGTTTTTCATGCCGAACAACCTGAAGATAAACATGGATGTGAAGTTCCCGCTGGACAACTATGTGCACTATCTCAACGCACAGTCCGAGCATGACAGGAAACGCTACAGGGATGAGCTCCTCCGGAGCACAAAGATGATGATAAAGCAGGTCACCACCCGCGATTATATCAATCCTGCGGACAACACGGTGGACTATGTCCTCGTCTTCATCCCGAACGAGCAGGTGTACGGTTTTATAAATGAGGCGGACACGCGCATTATGGATGAGGCGCTGAAGCAAAAGGTGGTCCTGTGCTCCCCCTTTACACTCTATGCGGTTCTTGCCGTCATAAGGCAGGCGACAGAGAATTTCAATCTTGAGCGCACGGCATCCGAGATACTCAGGCTGCTCGGCGAATTTTCAAAGCAGTGGAAGGCATACAGGGATAAATTCAGGGTCATGGGAGAAAGGCTGGATGCCGCCAAGAGAGAATACGACATGCTGACTTCCACAAGGAGCAACATGCTGGAGAGGCCCCTGAGAAAGATCGAGGAATTAAGAAACCGAAGGGCCATACCCCTTGATTCGGATGTGAAACTCAGCGAAACCCCGGCGGTTGAGTAACAGATTGCCCCGTTGATCTTACAGTTGCACGCCGCGCATGAGAAGCCTGCCGGTTTGCGCGACATCAGGCCGGCCCGCGGACCTTCCTCGCCTTTGTAATGGGCGGACCTGTCCCCCCTTTGTGTTTTTTCAGGCAGGACAACAGTGTTTCAGCTTCATGAAACGGCAGAGTTACAAAGGAAAATTTATCGAGAATCCGAATATCCCTTATTCGCCCGCCTGGTATCCCGGCTTTAACCTTTATGAAATCCACCAGCCTTCTGCGTGTAAGCCCGTCGCGTTTGCCCTGCTTCACAAATAACCGCGTCTTGCCCTTGGTATCGACGGCCGCTTCTTCTATTTCGGCATAGCGTTGCTCGCTCAGCTCATCCTGCAGGGAGTATTGCAGGAGGGCGGCCAGTATGCCGGCGGGTTCGTTATTCTCCAGAAGTTCCCTTGACATCTCAACGTATTCCCTCCGCGGGGGTGATTTTACAATATCGCGAAGCTCGGCCTTGATCCTGAGTTTTTTTGATTTAATGACATCCGCTACGCCTGGCAGTTTCGCCCTGCGGATATCCGTCTTTGCCTCTTTGCGTATAAACTGGAGCTTCCTGTATTCCCCGGGTGTGATGAAGGTTATCGCCATCCCCTCCTTGCCTGCCCGGCCGGTGCGGCCGATCCTGTGGACATATGACTCCGGATCCTGCGGAAGGGTGTAGTTGATGACATGCGTCAGATCCCGGACGTCTATTCCCCTTGCGGCCACATCCGTCGCCACAAGAATATTGAGCAGGCGCTTTTTGAATTTATCCAGGATATTTTCCCTCCGGCCCTGCGACATGTCTCCGTGCAGGACGCCTGCATCGTAGCCGCGCTCCGCCAGGCGGCCGGCGATTGTGTCGGCGTCTACCTTGGTCCTGCAAAAAACAAGTCCGTAGAATTTTTCCTCAATATCGATGATCCTGCACAGGGCCTCGAACTTATCCGCTGCAGCAACTTCAAAGTAAATCTGGTCTGTGAGGCTGACCGTAAGCTGCCCCTTGGTCACCTTCATCACGTCATATTCGCCCATATACTTTCCGGCGATCCGCATTATTTCACGCGGCATGGTGGCGGAAAACAGCATGGTGCGCTTCCCGGGTCCGGTCTGTTCCATGATTTCCCCGACATCCTCAAGAAAACCCATGTTCAGCATTTCATCGGCCTCGTCCAGGACAAGGTAGGAGATACTGTCAAGCGTCAGTGTGCGGCGTTTCAGGTGGTCAAGTATCCTGCCGGGCGTTCCCACAACAATATCTATCCCCTTTTTCAGGCTTCTCAGTTGCAGGTCTACCGACTGTCCCCCGTAGATCGGCACAATGCTCAGTTTCTTCTTCCCCTTCAATGAATTAATCTCCTCCGCCACCTGGATGGCCAGTTCCCTCGTCGGGGTAAGGACAAGCGCCTGAACTTGTCCCGCCTTAGCCTGCAGGCGCTCAATGACCGGCAGGCCGAAGGCCGCGGTCTTGCCCGTGCCGGTCTGCGCTTGACCGATTATGTCCTTTCCGCCGGCGAGGATGGCCGGTATGGTCTTTGCCTGAATCGGCGTTGGCTCTTCAAAACCCTTTTGCCTTAAAACCTTCAATGTCCTTTCGGACAGACCTAACTTTTCAAAAGATTCCATGGATTATTCCGTTTCCTTTCCGTTGACGGTGTGTGTTTTCGCTTTCTGAAACCCGGGGCGCTGAATTTCGCAGGCATTCAAACCGGATCCCGGACCGGCAGCCGTGAGAGATAATAACATGCGGAAGGGAAATAAAGAAATCTTTCCTTTCAGAAGCTCGCCCGGGTGTGCTATCCTTAGTGTTGCATAAACTGACAGGAGACTCCGCCGGCTGAATGATTCCCCGAAAACATAAAACAACGCTGAGGGTGATCCTGAGCAGGCGCATGTTTGTGGCCCTGATAATGGGCTTTGCCAGCGGCCTGCCCCTGCTTTTGACAAAGGGCGTGCTGCAGGCATGGATGAAAAGGGAAGGCATAGACCTCTCCCTCATAGGTCTGACCAACCTGCTTGCCATACCTTATTCGATAAAGTTCCTATGGGCGCCCTTTCTCGACCGTTACACCATATCCTTCTTCGGCCGGAGAAGGGGATGGCTGCTGATTGCACAGACGGCCCTGATTCTTTCAATCCTGGGCATGGGACTCAGCAATCCGAAAGACGCCCCCCTGATGCTGGTTGCAGCCGCCCTGATGGTGACATTTTTCAGCGCATCACAGGATATAGTTGTGGACGCCTACAGGAGGGAGGACCTTGCGGATGAAGAACTCGGTATGGGCTCGGCCCTGTATGTGCTGGGGTACCGGATAGGAATGCTGATGTCTTCAGGCGGCGGCCTCATCATGGCTGATTATATGTCGTTTAATATGGTCTACATAATAATAGCAGCCTGCATGCTGCCCGCCCTTGTCGCCACGCTCCTGACACCCGAGCCCCGTGTTGCCGAAAGACCGGGGACCATGGTAGAGGCCGTTATCGCCCCCCTCGTTGAATATTTCAGGCGCAGGGAGGCGTTCTGGATGCTGGCATTCATACTCCTTTACAAGATAGGCGATATAATGGCCGGAAACATAACAACGCCGTTTTACATGGATATGGGATTTTCCCTCACGGAGATCGGGGCCATTACAAAACTGCTCGGGTTCTGGGCCGTTATCGGCGGGGCGTCCCTGGGCGGAGCGATGATGATCCGCCTGGGCATTAACCGTTCGCTCTGGATATTCGGGTTCCTGCAGGCGATATCCACTGCCGGATTCGCCCTGCTGGCGCGCACAGGCCACAGCATCCCGCTCCTCTCGGCAGTCATAGGCTTTGAAAATATCAGCGCCGGCATGGGCACTGCCGCATTCATGGCGTTCATGGCGAGCATCACTAATAAAAAATTTACAGCAACGCAGTATGCATTGTTGACAAGCTTTATGGCATTCGGGAGGGATGTGCTCTCGGCCCCCACGGGCTACCTTGCCGAAACACTCGGCTGGGAAAATTTCTTTATCGCCTGCGTGCTGGCCGCAATCCCGGGGATGCTCCTCCTGCTGAAATTCGCGCCCTGGAATTCAGGACACGGAGATGTCTACAGGCAGTGATCCCCTGAAGTCGCTTTCCCCGGTCAAACACCTGATGACCGACGACTGGGCCTGGCCGTCTGTGTCATAAGCGGCAATGAGCACGTCGGCTTCCGTGAAATGCCTGAGCACATAGGGGCTTCCGAAGGATATCACTATTGATTTCCGCGACATGCCGATAAGCTTTTTGACGGCATTCTTCTCTTCTTCCCCGATATCCCCGCCCCCCTTCCATGCCGCAATCTCCGTAAAGATGGTGAAGATCACGGTGTCCCGGACGGGATGCGTGGACGACTGTTTCTTCAGACTGATGCACCGGGAATCCCCCCTCATGAAGTCTCTCAGAAGAGACAGGTCATGGTCGTTTTCATCACCTGAAAATACAAGACAGGCATCTCCGGCGTCCCTGAGAGGCAGCACGCGGCCGCTGTCTTTTACAAGGGTTACCGACATGGCGGAGATCTGTCCGGAAAGCGCGGCATGAACCCTGCGGTCTGTTGATCCGTGCCGTTTAATACCCCTGATCCCGGATTTATGACTCAGGATTCTTTTCACCGCTGCATCTATTTTTCCTTCTTCGATCTCCCCTGCTTCGACAGCCCGGTTCAATTCTCCGGCAACCTCCTCCGCATCATCAGGATGAAGCAGGATGTCCGCCCCTGCATTTATGCATTTCACGGCAACATGTTCCTGCCCTTTCAGTGCATGCATGTTCAGGGCATCGGTGAGGATGAGGCCGCTGTAGCCGAGTTCCTCCCGTAACAGGCCGGTTATCACCTTTTCCGACAGGGATGCGGGCAGCCGGGGGTCAACGGCGGGAACGGCAAGGTGCCCCACCATGATACTGCCGGCCCCCGCCCTTACCGCCTCCCTGAACGGATGAATATCCGTACGCATTAACTCTTTCAGGGGTTTTGAGATAACGGGAAGCGCAATGTGGGAATCAACGGATGTATCGCCGTGTCCGGGGAAGTGCTTGGCGCAGCTTGTAAGGCCTGCCCTTTCAAGCGCCCTTATATACACACAGCCGTACCATGCAACATCCCGGGGATTGCCGGAAAAGGCCCTTGTGCAGATTATCGGGTTGTCAGGATTGCTGTTTACATCCATGACGGGTATCAGCGGCATATTTATTCCCGCCTCAACCGCCTCTTCGGCAACTGCATCAACCGCTTCTTCAAGTATTTTCACCTCGTCCGGTCTGTGCCTGCTGAGCGCCGCCGCCACGGCCATGTGGCAGGGGAAAACGGTATATCCCCGCACCTGCTGTCCCACTCCGCGCTCTATGTCGGATGCAATAAACAGGGGTGTTGCGGCCATGGACTGGAGTTCCGCAATAAAGTCCCCCGTCTCATCCCGGCTGCCGCCGAAGAGGATGAACCCCCCGATGCCTTTGCAGGCAAGTTCCGCACAGCGCTCCCGGTAAGAGACCGAAGAAAGCCTGTCACCGTCGAGCCTGCTGATGATCAGTTGATAGAATCTTTTATCCGGGCCGGACATAGAACATTATAAACAACTCCGCCTTTTATCTGTAAATCTGTGGTAAAATTTTACAGTATTAATATCCGGCCCATGAAAATTCTTGCACTGGAAACCTCTACGTTGACCGGCGGTATCGCAATTGCGGACGACAGCCGGGGACTTATCGCCGAAGTCAGGGTGAACGTCAGGATAGCGCATGCCGAGAGACTGATGCCGTCCGTGGAATGGCTTCTGAAGGCATCCGGCACCGGCATACACGACATTGACGCATTTGCGGTTTCCATAGGGCCGGGCTCATTCACCGGCCTGAGGATCGGTCTCAGCACTGTCAAGGGCTTTTCGTTTGCAACGGGCAAGCCGGTCGTGCCCGTGCCCACCCTTGATGCCTTTGCAATGACCATACCCTTCTGCTCATACATGATATGCCCTATGCTGGATGCAAGAAAAAACGAGGTCTATGCGGCACTGTACAGGTGGGAAGACAATGTGTGCAGAAAGATAATGCCTGAGGCCGCAATAAATCCCCGGGAATTGCTGCACCGGATTGATGAACCGGTTGTCGTAATGGGAGACGGGGCGGAAACCTACAGCGAGGTTATCAGAGACATCCTTGAGGACAAGGCGGTTTTTGCACCTGCATCGAGGATGTCGCCGTCCGCCGCAACCGTGGCGGAGGCGGCTTTTGAGAGATTAAGGCAGGGCTTTACCGCGGATGTCGCGGGTCTATCGCCTCTTTATGTGAGAAAGTCCGAGGCGGAGATTAATTGGAAGGGATAGTAATCAGGGAGATGTCCTGCAATGACCTTCCGGAGGTCATTGCCATAGAGAACCGCTGTTACTCCACCCCGTGGACCGCGAATTCATTCAGGTATGAACTCGCCAACGAGAGGGCCATCCTGAAGGTCGCCGTGCTGCATGACCGGATCGTCGGCTATGTGTGCATACGCACCATACTCGATGAGACCCACCTTCTGAACATCTCGGTCATGCCCGAGTTCAGGCGGACCGGCATTGCAAGCATGCTCATGTTTAATATCCTGCAGGTGTTGAGACAGTTGAATCCCTCTACAAAGCTCGTGCTTGAGGTAAGAGAGTCAAACGCCGCGGCGGCGGGGCTTTATAAGAAGTTCGGTTTTCATGTAACAGGCAGGCGTAAGGGGTATTACAAAAAACCGGACGAGGATGCGATTGTCATGGAACTGGATATGGGCGCCGACATGCCGTGAAGCGCCTTTCACCCCTTGTTTTTTTCTTCCGGAAATGGTATCCTCATTTTAGTTTTTTTCCGTTATCCTTTGCTGTTACGAGACAAGAGTGGGTCTTCCCACTCTTTTGTTTTTATAATGAACATAGAGCAAACGGAGAATAAAATCAGGGAAATAATAGAACCGGTGATAAATGCCCTTGGTGTTGAGCTTGATGATATAGAGTTCAAGAAAATGCGCGGGAAGGCGCTGCTGAGGGTCTTTATTGAAAAGGAGGGCGGGGTCACGATTGATGACTGCGAGGCCGTCAGCCGGGAGATAGAGGCGGTGCTTGACGTGGAGGACCCCATCCCGTGCGCCTATGTCCTCGAGGTATCCTCCCCCGGGCTTGACAGGCCGCTGAAAAGCGAGAAGGATTTCAGGCGGTTTTCCGGGAGGACCGTGAGGGTTGTCACGCGTGAGCCGGTGGACGGACAGACCTTCTTTATCGGCAGGCTCGTTGAGGCGGGTGATGAGAAAATATCACTTCTGTTACCTGAGAAGAGGAAGGTCACCATACCTTATGGAAACATTTCAAGGGCAAGACTGGAGGTGGAGATATAAATGAACCGTGAGCTTATTCATATCATTGAGCAGATGAGCAAGGAAAGGGGCATACCCAAGGAGTCCATCCTCGGAACCCTCGAGTCGGCCCTCTTGTCTGCGGTAAGAAAGAAATACGGTCTTACGCCTGAAATAAATATAAAGATCGATGAGGCATCAGGCGAAATCTCTATAAGCGCGCTGAAAAAGGTTGTCCGGGAGGTTGAAAATCCGAGAGAGGAGATTTCACTGAATGACGCACGGAAGACGGACCCCTCAAAAGAAATAGGCGATACTGTTGAATCCCCCATATCCCTTGAAAATTTCGGCAGGATTGCGGCCCAGACAGCCAAGCAGGTGCTCTTCCAGCGTGTAAGGGAGGCCGAGAAAGAGGCGATCTTCGAGGAGTACAAGGACAAGGCCGGCCAGATAGTCAGCGGCGTGGTGATACGCAAGGAAAAGGGGACCTACTTCATAGCCCTCGGAAGGGCGGAGGCCCTGCTGCCCGTCAAATCCACGCTGCCCACCGAGACACTGAAAAGGGGCGAGACCATAAGGACATACATAGAAGAGGTGAAGATCACCCCCAAGGGCCCGGTGATCCTGCTTTCAAGGACGCATCCGAATTTTGTTGCAGAGCTTTTCAGGATGGAGATACCCGAGATATACGAAGACCTTGTAATAATAAAAGACATTGTGCGGGAGGCAGGGGACAGGACAAAGCTGACGGTTTACTCCAACAACCCCATGGTTGACCCGGTAGGCGCGTGCGTGGGCATGAAGGGCACGCGGGTCCAGTCCATAGTGAGGGAATTAAAGGGCGAACGGATCGACATAATACCCTGGACGGACGATCCGAGAGTGCTCATACCAAAGGCCCTGAGTCCGGCGACTGTCGAGAGCATAGGAATCAATGAAGAGGAAAAGTCCGCAATGGTGGTCGTAAGCGACCAGCAGCTCTCAATCGCCATCGGGAAAAAGGGCCAGAACGTGAGGCTGGCCATGAAACTCACAGGCTGGGATATTGATATAATAAGCGAGACGGAGTATAACAAGATGAGAAAGGGAGAGATAGAGACACAGCTTGAAGAGCTTCAGGAAGAGAGTCAGATGAACGAAGCCGGTACGGAAGAGAACCCCGCCGGGGAGGGTCAGGCCTCTGAGGATGAACGACAGGACTAAGAGTTTCACCGGCACGAAAGCCCCGGCATACGGCCCGAGGATATCAGGAGACACCCCTGTCCAGTACGTAAAAGGAGTAGGCCCGGCACGCGCCAGGGTGCTTGAACGCCTCGGTATTCATACGGTTGAAGACATTCTCTTCTATTTCCCCCGGCGTTATGAGGACAGGAGACATCTGAAGAAAATAAACAGCCTCGCCTACGGAAGCCTTCAGACGACCCTTTGCGAGGTGGCATCGGTAAATATCATCGTCACCCCCAGGAAGAAGATGAAGATTCTTGAACTTGCGGCCGCCGATGAAACCGGTTTCCTGAAGGCCAGGTGGTTCAACCAGCCGTATCTGAAGAAATATTTCAAAAAGGGCCAGAAGATTATATTAAGCGGTGTGGTAAAGGGCAACCCGTATAACGGTATCGGGCCGGAAATGGAGAACCCGGACTTCGAGCTGCTCTCGGAGGATGACAGGCTTGTTCATACATCAAGAATTGTGCCTGTATACAGGGCTGCCGAGGGCATATCACCAAAGCAGATCAGGGCTCTCATGTTCAATGCATCAAGCACCTACTCCTTCCTGATTGAAGACTACCTGCCCGGGGATATACGTGAAAGAAACAAACTGATGCCCCTGCCCCGGGCTGTCAGGGAGGCGCATTTCCCCGAGGAATGCAGCGATGTCAGCGCGCTGAATAAAGGACTAAGCCCTGCACACAGGCGCCTTGTGTTTGATGAATTCTTCCTCCTCGAACTCGGGCTTGCGCTCCTGAAAAAACGGGAGACGATTGAAAGGGGAATCAGCTTCACTGACAGGGGCGTTCTTGCAGGCAGATTCTTACAGGGACTGCCGTTTGAGCTTACAGGGGCGCAGAAGCGGGTTGTCTCGCAGATAAGAGAGGATATGCAGAAGCCCGTGCCCATGAACAGGCTGGTGCACGGTGATGTGGGATGCGGAAAGACCGTGGTTGCGCTGTTGTCGATGCTCACAGCCGTTGAGAACGGCTACCAGGCCTGCCTGATGGCGCCGACCGAGCTGCTTGCAGAGCAGCATTTCATCAACATACACAGGATGGTCGAAGCTCTCGGCCTGAAGGTCGCCCTGCTTACCTCGGGCACGAGGGAAAGGCATGCCGGCGACATATCCTCCGGAACCGTCCAGATTGTCGTGGGTACGCATGCCCTTATACAGGAACGCGTAAGATTCGGAAATCTCGGCCTGGCGATAATCGATGAACAGCACAGGTTCGGTGTTCTCCAGAGGGCCACCCTCAGAAGCAAGGGCCTCAATCCGGATATCCTCGTCATGACCGCAACACCCATCCCGCGAACACTGGCGATGACGCTGTACGGAGATCTCGATGTCTCAATAATAGACGAACTGCCTGCTGGCAGAAGGCCTGTTGTCACAAAGGTCTTTTTCCCGTCGCAGAAGGACATGATATACTCCCTGATAAAGGCCGAGCTGTCCAAGGGGAGGCAGGTCTATATCGTGTATCCCCTTGTCGAGGAGTCCGAGAGGCTTGATCTCAAGTCCGCCATGGAGGGAGCCGAGGCGTTCACGAGAATTTTCCGTGACAGGAGGACAGGCCTTGTCCACGGCAGGATGCGCCATGACGAGAGAGAGGCCGTAATGGAGCAGTTCAAGTCAGGGGATATCGACATACTTGTAGCGACAACGGTCATCGAGGTGGGCATAGATGTGCCCAACGCCTCTCTCATGCTTATCGTGCATGCCGAGAGATTCGGGCTTGCACAGCTTCACCAGTTAAGGGGACGGATCGGAAGGGGCGGCTGCGATTCTTACTGCCTGCTGATGGCATACCCACCTTTCAGCGAGGAGGCGCGCAGGCGCCTCAGGGCGATGGAAACCACGAGCGACGGATTCAGGATAGCGGAAGAAGACCTTGCCATAAGGGGGCCGGGCGATTTCTTCGGCACCCGGCAGTCCGGCATTCCCGAACTGAAGATGGCGAATATAATAAGAGACGTGGAACTGCTCGAGTCAGCAAGAAAAGAGGCATTTGATTTAATAGATACCGAACCCGATCTGTCCAGCCATCCCCTGCTCAAGGAAACCATGCTGAAAAGATGGAAGGGAAGGCTGGAGCTTGTCAAGAGTTAGGAGGACAGGAAATGGAAGACAGCACAATGGACAAGGTAAGAAAAAACCTGACAACAGGAATAACACGCGTTAAATGGATGGCGAATTTTGTTGCCGAGAGGACAAAGGCCGGGACATCCTCTGCAAAGCTCCTCTATGAAATCAGCAAGCTTGAAAACAGGATGGACGACCTTTACCGGCGGATCGGCAGGAGAATCATGGAGATGAAGGAGAAAAACGAAACAGAGGGCAAAGATGTATTCAGGGACCATATCATAGAACAGGCGCTTGAAGAGGTGAAGAAGCTGAGAGAGACGGCCGATAACTACAGGAGCAGGGCGGGGGTATAAATAAGTTTTCAGACGATGCAGTATATTTCAATCTTTATCCTCGGCCTGGCAACAGGCTCTTTTCTTAATGTGTGCATATACCGTCTTCCGAGGGGCATATCCGTGGTGCGTCCCGCCTCCCGGTGCACATCATGCGGGGCACCGGTAAGATTCCATGACAATATCCCTGTGCTGAGCTATATCATGCTCCGGGGCAGGTGCAGATCATGCGGGGCGGGGATACCGCTCAGGTATCCCCTGGTGGAGCTGCTTAACGCCGTACTGTATGTCATTGTGCTTCATAAATTCGGTTACGGCTCTCCGTTGGTCCTGGCGGCTTACCTGGTATTTGTATCCTGCCTTGTGGTGATCTTTTTCGTTGATCTTGAATTCCAGATAATCCCCAACGGCATCACCCTGCCCGGTATTCCCCTTGCCGTTGTTTTGGGCTCCACCATCCTTCCCGATCCCCTTGCACGGGATAGCCTGCTCGGGCTCGGGGCGTCCGTTACAGGCCTTCTGGCAGGGGGCGGTTCCTTTTATCTGCTGTCAGTGCTGGGCAAGGCGATATTCAGAAAGGATGCAATGGGCGGAGGGGATATCAAGATGATGGCCATGGTCGGCGGCCTCCTGGGCTGGAAAGGGGTGATACTTACTACCTTTCTGGGAAGCCTCCTCGGCTCGTTCACGGGGATTTCGCTTATCCTCCTTAAAGGCAGGGAGTGGGGAGGGAAGATAGCCTTCGGTCCGTATCTGGCGTCAGGCGCACTTGTTACACTCTTGTGGGGGCAGGATATATTTCTCATGTGGCTGGGGTATCTCCGCGCAGGATGAGGCCCTTGTCAGTCTTTCAGGGTCGCCTGCAGCAGTCTTATGAAATTATCCACCAGGAATGGATTGAAATCCCTGTTTGCGCCCTTTTTCATTAATGCGAATATCTGTTTCACATTCATGCTCGCCCTGTAGGGCCGGCGGCTGCGGAGGGCGTCGAAGAAATCGGAAAGCGCAACGATCTGGCTGCATATGTGCTGTCTTCTTTCGTTTATGCGGAGCTGCGGATAACCGGAGCCGTCGTAGCGCATGTGGTGCTCGAATGCTATGATGGGTGCAAGCCGGGTGAGGTTGTCCATCTTGGCGAGATATTTTGCGCCGTACAGGGGATGCTTTTTTATCTCGTCGAATTCTTTTTCATCAAGTGGTCCGTTTTTCTCCAGTATCTCCCTGGATATAAACAGCTTGCCGGCATCATGCAGGAGCGCCGCCACGCCGATCTCGTGCAGGAGGTCGTCCTTGACACCAAGGGATTCTGCCTGAAACACCGAAAGGACCGTAACATTGGTGGCATGCGTGTAGGTATACTCGCTGTATGACTTGACGGGGCTTAAATACTTGAGTATCCTGGCCTCTTTCCTGAAGGTTGCAATAAAGTGAATCACGATCTCCTCAAGCCCTGCTATGTTGAGCTTCTTGAACGGGGATGCCGAATGGAAAACATCCTTGAGTTTCTCTACCTCCTCGGGGGGGGAATAAGACAGGCCGTTTATATCGAAATCAAGCTCAACATCTGTACGGAGGGTCATCCCTCCCAGTCTGACATCAACCGCGCCGGCCCTGATATGCGGATATGTCCTCAATGCCCCGCCCGGCTCTGCGATGTCAACAATGAATTGTTTGATTTCGTTAAGAGAGACTCCCTCAAGAAAATCAACACGCGAAATGCCTTTTCTCCTGAGGCGCTTCATCAGGTTGCT
>JALSHG010000066.1 GCA_026982355.1 Thermodesulfovibrio sp. | reverse complement strand
GCAGAGGGCATGCGATTGACCGCATAGCCAGTTTTATTGTATTTCATCGCTGTTTCTTATGGTTTATATGATATTTT
The DNA here is from genome assembly GCA_026982355.1 of Thermodesulfovibrio sp. Lineage (GTDB taxonomy): Bacteria > Nitrospirota > Thermodesulfovibrionia > UBA6902 > UBA6902 > JAADFS01. The sequence continues at coordinate 15,273 of JALSHG010000066.1, read as the reverse complement.
AAAAGGGCCCAGGGGAAAGTCTTGCTTGGTAAAAAAACGGCACTCACAAGCACCTTACAGCAGCATGAAAACACCGCCCGCGAGGCAGGGAGGTGTGCGGCAGGTTTTACGCCGGACTCCGCTGCCGGCTTATGCAACATAAGGTTAACCCTCCGGCACCATCCGCCTGTTTCCCACCTGAAAAAACCTTCAGGGAATGGGGGGAGCCGGGGAGATGTCGACTGCTTTTTTAGGGGACAGCTTTTTAAGGGATGCAATGTTCTCCCCGGCTTTTTCCGTCCCATGTTTTTCTTCTTGTCGAATTTCGGCAATCTTCTCAATAGAGGGGAGAATATGTTTTTTTCAGAAGGGGAATCCCCATGCAACATGGAGCTTTTCTCCATCCGCTGGGTTTTTTACTTTAATGCTGCAAAAGCAGGCAGGGGAGTCCGCCGTAAAACCTTTACAATACATGGGAGAAGGGAGGGTTACGCTGCTGAACCTCTGCCTGCTTTTGCCTAAATGCTCTTTTCAAGGAAGACCTTCAGAGGCCCGCTTCGCTGCGGATGTCTCAGCTTTCTGAGGGCCTTTCCCTCCAGTTGACGTATTCTTTCACGTGTCACATTGAAGTATCTGCCGACCTCTTCAAGGGTCTGCGAAGCGCCGTCACCGATGCCGAAGCGTTTCTTGATAATCTCCGCTTCCTTTGTCGACAGGGAGCTGATTATCTTCCTGACATGCTTTTTCAGTTCCTGCTGGATAACGGCGTCAAGCGGAATAAGGGAAGCCTTGTCTTCTATAAAATCCTCAAGGTGGCTTTCCTCCTCGCTTCCCACAGGGGTCTTCAGTGATACAGGCTCTTTGCATATCTTCATGATTTTCCTGGTCTTATCTATGGGCAGGCCCATCCTTTTTGCTATTTCCTCAACCTTGGGATCCCTGCCGAGTTCCTGCATGAGTTCCTTGGAGACCTGTGTCAACCTGTTCATGGTTTCTATCATATGCACCGGGAGCCTGATGGTTCTTGCCTGGTCTGCAAGTGCGCGGGTTATGGCCTGTCTTATCCACCAGGTGGCATATGTGCTGAACTTGTAGCCCTTCTTATAGTCGAACTTCTCCACAGCCCTCATCAACCCGATATTGCCCTCCTGGATAAGGTCGGGCAGGCCGAGCCCCCTGCCGATGTGCCTCCTCGCTATGCTGATCACGAGCCTCAGATTGGCCTCGGTAAGTACTTTTTTTGAATCGTTAATCTTTTTCTCGCTTTCATGAATAACGGCCAGCGCATCTTTCACCTCATCGCCCCTAAGCCCCAGCTCCGCCTCCAAAGCGGCCGTCTCCCTCCTGAGACGCCTGTAGACGGCGCACAGCCCTTTTATCTCATCATGGTCAGCGCGTGTATTCCCCGATCTTCCACATGGTCTTGCCACGCTCTTGCGGATATTGTCCATCTCACGCGCCATATTGCCGTGCGATGCCGCCAGCTGCTTGAAACGTGCCGACAATTCCTCCGTTATCTCCTCCCGGAGGTTGAGGCCGGCTATCATGTCAACTATTTTATCGGTGTTCCTGTCCAGTGCCGCCCTTGCGGCCTCCATATCCTTCCGGCCCGGTCGCCCCTTCAGTTTTTCAAGACATGCCGCCCTCGCCCGGAGCAGTCCCCTTAACGACCTGATGCCTCTCAGAAGTTTTTCCGAGCCGGCCTTTTTCTCAGTGGCATCATTGCCGGCCGGGGAATCAACCGGTTTTTCCGGTGAGCAGATATTGCTTATGGAAATTTTCTCTTCCTTTAAGAGTGCCGGAAAACTCAGTATGTGCCTGGTTGCAAAAGGTGCCGTAAAGATGATTCCTGATATTTTGCGCCTCCCGTCTTCCAGTGCCTTCGCAATTTCTATTTCGCCCTGCTTTGTAAGCATGGACAGGGATTTTATCTCCCGGATATACATCCTCATGGGGTCGTCTGAAGTATAGTTTATTTCTCCTGATTCGCCGTTGATATCCCTGAACATCATGACGCGGAAACAACCCTTGATATTGCAGGTTCACTTAATAACGTGTTTAGTTGGATGATGATCATAAGCCCTCCTTATACAGTCGGCGTTTCCGTCCGGCAGGGTCTCCTGCCGCGTTTATGCCGCGTTAATGCCATCCGCCTTACAGTTGCATGAAAACATCCCCTGCACGTTTATAGCACATCAAGGGTTACTTTATGTTTTCTTTCATCAGCCATTTGACGGCATGCAGGAACATGTTCCTGGAATCATCAAAATGCATCTTCTTCTTTATATGGTCTATATATGTTTCAACCGTCTTTACGCTTAGATTCAGTTGTTCGGCTATCTTCCGCGTCTTCATGCCCCGGCCTATAAGCTGAAACACCTCCAGCTCCCGGTTGCTGAGACTCTCGACCGGTGAGCTGTAGACCTCGGACTTCCTGTGGACGAGTTTGTGCAGGAGCCTTGAACTCAGCCTGTCGCTGACGTAAATCTCCCCGCTCAGGATTTTCTTTAAAGCGGATATCACTTCCTCGGGCGGCTCGTGCTTCATAATGTAGCCCTTTGCTCCTGCCTTGAGGCAGCGCTCGGCATAGATGAATTCATCATGCATGGAAAGAACGAGAATGGATAGATCGGGATAGTGATCGGAGAGTTCCTCTATGAGCCTTATCCCGCTGATATGCCCGAGGGAAATATCGACTATTGCAATATCGGGCTGATGTTTCGCGATTGCCTTTAAGGCCTCCCTGATGTCCCCTGCGTCTCCGCAAACCGTAAAGTCCGTTTCCTGGTTGATAAGCTGTGCAAGCCCCTGGCGCATTATCGGGTGGTCGTCAACAATAAATATCTTGTGCTTCAGTTTTCTACTGCCAACCATGCAGCTTTTCATTCCGGACCCTGTTCAGGCAAGGGGCTCATTTTTTTCAATCCAAACGGCTGTACTATTATCGTATTAATCAAAAATTCTTTGTAGCGGGGAAAAGCACGTTTTTTTTAGAAGTGAAAACCTTACCCGGTATGGGGATTTCCCCCATACCGGGTAAGGTTTTTCATTTGAGGGGGGCTTCAACGGTTTATCACTGTTTCCTCTTTTCGAGCTTCCTGACAATACGGTCTTTATCCGCCAGTATGCCCCTTGTGCTGATAAGCGCATAAACCGTCTTGTTTTCAACTGCATACTGAATCCTGTACCATGCGCCGAAACATCTCACAAAAAGACCGAGGAAGACAAAGAGACACGCAATGCCGACCACCGGGACACCGGGGTCCTTTCTGTAGCTCAGATAAGAGCCTTCCTCATAATCCATGAACTCGAAATCAATCCCCATTGCATTAAGCCCCCCGCCGAGGCTGATCCGCCCCAGCTCGATTCTTGCCGAAGGACTGTCTTCAGGGATATAGTAAAGCGGGACAAAGGGGTGTATGGTCTCCTTTGAGCCGTCTTTCCTGTAAAGGGTTCCTGTCTTGAGCCGGCCGAGCAGGAAGCGGCCGTCTGCACCGCCGACACTGAAAGGATACATTGTCCTGACGTAAATACGCCTGCCGTTCGCCGCAAGCGAGATATTCTGTTCAAACCCCATCTGGTACAATGTAAGCGGCCCGGTGCGGAAAGGCTTGTTCACCCATAGCTTTGCATACAGGACCTTGCCGTCCGGCCTCTTGACCCTGAGGCCGGTGAGCCACATCCTGGGCATGTAGGAAAAACCCCTGTGTGACGGCTCTATCTTTCTTGCGCCTATTCCTATGGCCAGCCTCTCGAGTTTTCTCTTCGGATAATCAATCCTCAGTGTCTGGTAATATTCCGTCCTGAATTCCTCAAGCGTAAGCACATACTCTTCTTCAGCGTGGCCGCCGGAAACTCCGATGCCGGCCTTCTCAAGCAGCTTGTTCCATCTCGTGTCCCTGCTGTACAGTGAGATCGTTACGGGCTTCCCGGGATAAAGAAGCACATCGCTCTCGAAAGAGAACAATGCAGTGATGAAAAACCCGAGGACGGCAAGTATGATTCCCACATGATAAAACCATGAAAGCCACCAGTACTGAATTCCTTTTTCGTATATCGCCACACCGGGATGAACGGCGTCACGGCTCCGTGCCCTGAATGAAAACCCCGCGTTTTCGAGACGCTTTTCAAAGTCGGTCTTATCAAATACCAGCACACTGCGGTGGTTCTTCAACCTTTCAAAGCCGATCGGCGTCCTCCTCGCTTTCAGGAACATCCTGAACCTGTCATAGAGGCATACCGCAAGGTTTACAAGCAGAATGAAAGTGGTGAACAGGAACAGGGGCGACATGAAGATATTAAGAAGGTCCAGTGCCCTGACGACGGATACATACCTGCCGCCGGCCCTGATATAGTCCTCAATGTTCCCGCCCTGCGGGAAGATCGTGCCCGTCAAAAAGATGAGACACATAAAGGCCAGTATCCAGACGGATGTTTTAAGGGATGAGAAAGTCCTATACAGCATACGCATGCAGGCTCGGGATGCCGAAAAGCTTCACGAGCCAGTTAACCCCCAGAAAAGTCATTATCATGCAGACAAAGCCGATTATATTGAGTGCCGATGAAGGGGTATCCCTCCACCTGCCGATAGCCTTTGAATGCAGGTATATTGCGTAAACCGTCCACGTAATAAGGGACCACGTCTCCTTCGGATCCCATGACCAGTACCTTCCCCATGCATCGTTGGCCCATGCAGCGCCGGAAAAGATCGCGAATGTCAGGAAGGGAAAACCGAAAAGCACGAGCCTGTGCGTCCAGCGCCGGAATTCCTCATCGATATAGCCGAAGATGCCTGGCGCCTCGTCCGGCGGGGTCCGGAAACGCAGGTAACAGATCTCCACCGCAAAGCTGACCACGAATACCGCGTAAGCCAGAAACGCCGTCAGGACGTGCGCTTCATACCACGGGCTCTGAAGCGCCGGGGGCAGCGGCGCTATTTCGGGATTTCTCGTGAACAGGCTGTACAGGCATGCCGCAGCGGCTATGCCCGCAATGATGAACCCGGGGATGTGCACATCATGCCACCGGCTCCGTGCGTACAGGTAAGTCGCGTTGGCAGACCACGCAAACCAGGAAAGGGTTTCATACAGGTTCTGGAAAGGCGGCCTCATGCCCTCGAACGTCCTGAAGATAATAAGGCCTGTATGAAAAACAAGGGTTATTTTCAGCCCGCGCGTCAGCGCCCTGCCGGTTCCGGGGTGCGAGGATATGAGATATGCAATGCCGGTAATAAAAGATATGCCGTACAGCAGGGCGACAAACCAGAAAAGCCTCAGCTCGATGCCCAGGAGGAACGCATCCCTCAGGAGTATTTCTTCCGCCGTCATTTTCTGAATTCCTTTCGCAGCGCCGTCTTTTCCTGGTCGGCCACTACAACAAGGATGAATTTTTCCGGATCAAGGTATTTCCTTGCCGCCCGCAGGACATCTTCTTTTGTCACGCTGTTGATATATCCGGGATAACTGTCGATATAATCAACGCCGAGGCCGTAGTATTCCACTGCAACAAGGAATCCGGCTATGCGGTCGCTTGTTTCGATCCTCATGGGAAAGCTTCCCGTAAGAAACGACGCTGCATCGGAGAGCTCCGGATCCGATACAGGATTAGTCCTGATCGTGTTTATCTCTTTTAAAACCTCGCTGATTGCGGTATTGGCGGACTCGTTCTTTGTCTGCAGGACAACCTGGAAACTCCCGCCGTACCTGTCGGCGGCAAAGTAACTGTAAATATCATAGACAAGCCCTTTATCCTCCCTGATGTTCTGCATGAGTCTCGAGGCGAATCCGCCGCCGCCTAAAATATAGTTCATCACGGACAATGCATAATAATCCGGGTTGTCCCTGCTTACCCCGATATGCCCCAGTATGACGGTGGCCTGTGCAAGATCCCTGTCCACGGTTATGGTCTTCCCCGCCTTTGCCGCATTAAGGGGCGGCAGTGGCGGCGGTGGAGTCTTTGCGCCTTTCCATTCGCCGAAATACTTATCCACCAGTGCCTTCACCTCTTCCTCTGTCACGTCTCCAACAACAGCCATGACCGAATTGCCGGGGACGTAGTACCTTGAATGAAAATCCACAAGGTCGCCCCTTGTTATCCTGTCAATGGTCCCGGCAGCGCCTGTAACCAGCCTTCCGTACGGGTGGTCCCCGAACACCGCCTTTCTGAAATTCTTTGAGGCGATAAACCGGGGGTCCTCCTCGCTTGCCTTCAGGCCTCCCTTGATGCGCTCCTTCTTTTTGTTGATCTCATCTTCAGGGAATACCGGGTTTAGGATTATATCCGAAAGCAGGTCGAATCCGAGGCTTATGTCTTTCTTCAGGACGGAAAGACCGGCCGTAACATAATCATACCCTCCGGACGCGCCGAGCCTGCCTCCCACGAACTCGATCTCCTCGCTGATCTGCCGGGCCGTCCTGCCCGCGGTGCCTTCCGTCAGAAGGGCCGCAACGAGATTTGCAAGCCCTGCCTTGTCCGCCGGTTCATTGAGACTTCCCGCATTAATGCCCAGTCCCACCCTGACCACAGGCAGGTTGTGCCTCTCAACTATCATCAGGACGAGGCCGTTTTCGAGCACCTCCCTCTTTACATCAAGGGCATGCGACGGATAATTGAAGATTAATAATACGAAATTAAGGATAAAGCTTAACAGTGTGATCTTTTTGAATTTTGAATTCATTTTGAATCCTTCACCGGTACCAGTATCCCCACGGTCCTGTGGTCTTTAACGAGATATTTCCCGGCGACCCTCCGGACATCCTCGGGGGTGACCTTCCTGATGCCTTCCAGATATCTGTCCTTTAATCTCCAGCCGCCTATCATCTCGAATTGCGCCAGTATCATGGCCTGGTAAAAGACCGAGTCCTGGCTCATGATAAAATCCGCCTCGATCTGATTCTTCGCCTTCCGCACCTCCCTCTCAGAGGGGGGCTGCTCCTTTATCTTCCGCACTTCTTCGTATAACGCATTTTCAACATCTTCGACCTTTCTGCCCGGCAACGGCGTGCCGTAGAGGTAAAAGAGGTACGGGTACCTCTGCAAGGCGCTGTACCCCGCACCTGCGGAAAGCGCTATGCGCTGTTCATCTATCAGGCTCTTGTATATCCTGGCGCTTTTACCGCCAGCCAGCACGCCTGCAAGCACCTCAAGGGCATAACCGTCTTCATGCAGTATGTTCGGGACCTTGTATGCGCTGAGCACATACGGCAGCTCGGCCTCTTTCTTTACGAATATTCTCTTTTCGCCTCTCTGCGGAGGTTCCACCACGTTCAACCTCTCAATCTCGCGGCCGCCTGGAATAGGGCCGAACTCCTTTCTGATCTTCTTCATTACGGAGTCAACGTCTATATCACCCGCAACAACTATAAAGGCATTGTTGGGCACATAGCGCGACCTGTAGTATTCCCAGAGGTCGTCCCGGGTAATGGTCTTCAAATCCTCCATCCAGCCTATTACAGGCCACCTGTAAGGGTGGCTTTTAAATGCAGCGGCGACAACCTCTTCAAACACGAGATTCTGTGGATCATCGTCATAGCGCATCCTGCGCTCTTCCATGACAACGTCCCTCTCAGAAAGTGTCTCCTCCGCATCCATAATCAGGTTTTGCATCCTGTCGGCCTCAAGCTCTATCGAGAGATACAGCCTGTCAGGGGCCAGCTTCTGGTAGTAATATACGAAGTCCTTGCTCGTGCCCGCATTGTCAATGCCGCCGGCCCTCTTTATGATCTTCGAAAATGTCTTGGGCCCGTGTTCAGACGTGCCCTTGAACATCATGTGCTCAAGCAGGTGGCTCAGCCCCGTCTTTCCGACCTGCTCATTGATCGAGCCGGCATCATACCATATCTGGAACACCGACAGGGGCGCAGCGGGGACCTTCAGCGCAAAGACCTTCAGGCCGTTGGCAAGCGTTTCTTCGTGGACACCTGCATATTCATCGGCGGCGCCGGGCAGGGCCGTATGCGCACATCCTGAAAAAACAAAAAAAAGCAGGAAGATTACGGGAGCGAATCTCTTTGTCATGGCGCTTACATGTTAACAAAGATAAAAAATTAAGGTCAATGCCGGATATTTTAATTTAACGAGAAAAAAACATGCCAAAACTGATATACTAAGCAGACGGTTAATATCCGCTGCTGATTTAACCCGCTCTTTAGTGTTATGGAAGCCTTCAGAAAACATCTGCTTTTAATCGCCACCGTCGGTATCCTCCTGATGGCAGGCGTGAATGCATGCACAAAAGATACGGGCGGGAGCTCATCCGATGCCGCCGTCCCCGTTGAAGTTGAAAAGGATTCAACGGACGGCATTGCCGGGTTGCTGGCGGCCATGAACATGTATTACTTCAGGGACGCCCGCCAGGCCCCTGAGTTTGAGCTTCCATCGGTTACAGGCGGCCAAGTCAGCCTGAGCCGGTACCGCGGCAAGGTCGTCCTGCTCAATTTCTGGACAACGTGGTGACCGTGGTGCAGGAAGGAGTTGCCTTCCCTGGAGAAACTGCACCGCGAGTTCAGGGATCAGCCCTTTGTCCTCATAGGAATAGACATACGGGAGCCACGGGAAACCGTCCTCCGCTATATCCGTAAAAAAGACCTTTCATATATCAATCTCCTTGATGAAGACGGACGGGTGAGCGCCCTGTATAACGTCCGTTCAACCCCGGTGAAATTCCTGCTCGATAAGCAGGGGAACATGGTCGGGGCCGCGATCGGCTACAGGGACTGGGAGCAGGGGGAGTTCAGGTCCCTGATCAGGCTCCTGATGAAACAGTAAACCGTACAGTCGCATAAAAACACCGCCCGCGGGCAGGGGAGTCCGGAGGTTTTCCGCCGGATTCCCCTGCCTGTTTATGCAGGATCAAGCTCTATATCCCGAATTCCCTGTCAATAGCGCGTTTAATCTCTTCTATCGATTTACCCTCTTTGTGAAGCTGGGCGGCCCTCAAGGCCTCCTTCTGGCAGAGGCCTCAGCCGGCGCCGTGTTTTTCGGTGAAACAGCTCAGCAGGCTCTTGTGATTAAAGGGCGGCTCATCACAGTAACAGTAGCAGAAGACCTCATTCAATATCTCGGGATACTTCTCTGCAGCGGCATATGCCGCCCGTACGCGGCCTGCGAACATGGCCGGATCAAGGACAGGCCGTGTCTCACTGCCAGGCAGGTTGAATGACCGCCCCGCCTTCTCCCCCCCGCCTGTAAAGGACAGTTGGCCGGATACGGCCAGCATGCCTATCACCGCCAGCACTACCGCCGCCGCTATCCACGGGACAGGGTTGCTCTTCTTTTCAGGTATTTTATTCTTTTTGTTCCTGCCTTTCTTCCCCAATTCAACACCTCCTTAAATTGATGGTTTGCCTTACAGTTGCATGAAAACACCGCCCGCGGGCAGGGGAGTCCGGAGGTTTTCCGGCAGACTCCTCCGCCAGTTTATGCAACATTAAGGGTAATACATCCAAAAAATGAAGAAAATATGAAAACCGGCTTAATATCAAAATATGACCTTGAAGCGCGCTCCACGGCCGGGGACGCTTTCCACCTCCACACTGCCGCCCATCACCTCGGCAAGCTCCTTTACTATGGCAAGCCCCAGCCCCTGGCCGCCCGAATCCTCCTCCTTGAAAAACCTGTTGAAAATCCTGGAGATATTGTCTTCCGCTATGCCCTTTCCGGTGTCCTCAACGGATATGTAGAAGCCCCTGCCGTTTTCACCCCAGTTGATCGATATCCCTCCTGAACCGGTGAACTTGCACGCATTGGTCAGTAAATTCTTCACGATAATGTGAAGCTTTTCAGGATATGTTTTAATATTCATGGAAGGCCCGCCGGTCCTCAGGTAGAGACCTTTTTCCTCGGCGATCTTTCTCATCCCGCCGGCCACGGATTCGATAAATTCCTTCAGGTTGACCTCCTCGATTTCCCCCTTCCTGAAGAAACTCGCCTCTGCATTCGTGATGTCTTCTATGCCTTCCACGAGCATGATGATCCTCTGGATTTCAGAGCGGATGTTCTCTATCACCGCGCCGGGGTCGGAGATTATGCCGTCTTCAATTGCCTCAAGGTTGCCCTTTATGATTGTCAGCGGCGTCCTGAGCTCGTGCGCAATATTGGAGGTGAGGTGCCTCCTCAGAGAGTCTTCCCTCCTCAGCGCCTCGGTCATATAATTGAAGCTTTCCGTAAGCCTGTCAATCTCGTCTTTCAGGTTTTTGTGCACCTTCGGCGTCTGCACTGAAAAATTCCCTTCGGCTATCTTTTCGGCGGATTTTGTCAGGCGCCTTATGGGGTTGGAGAGGAATATCGTAAAGAGGATGGACAGAATCAGGGCACCCCCCCCGGCTATCAAAAAAGATATCACAAGGAACTCCTTGCCCCTCTTCCTGAATATCTCCTCCTTCAAAGGCACGGTCCCGCGTCTTTCAAACGGCCTGATATACAGCCTGCCTATCTCTTCCCCCTCTGCATACAGCGGATACCAGACAAACTCGCCGGCGCCCGACGGAAGTTTCAAAAGTGAATTCATCCTCTCCCGCATGTTGTGGCTTATGGTGGACAGGACTTCGGAAGAAGACAGCACTGTATTTCCCCAGTGATCCTCAACATAGGCGTCAAAACCGAGCATCAGGCCCCAGTGGAGCGCTTCACCAAGGAGCTGCCTGTCCCATCTGCCGTTGATATAGCTCCCTTCGACCGAAGCCATGACCCAGTAAATGTGGTCTTCCTCCGTTCCCCTTATAAAGTCATTGAAGTCCCTGATGATCATTCTTTCAAACACGATATTCGACAGGAGTGCAAGGAGGATAATGAATATGAACGCAAGAAAGAGCTTAGTCCTCATCGGGCCGACCCGTGAACTTGTAGCCTACGCCGTAAACGGTCCTGAGATATGAGGGTTTCTTCTGGTTGTCTTCAATCTTGCGGCGGATATTCTTTACGTGCGCATCAATGGTCCTGTCGTAGCCCTCAAAATCATAGCCGAGTATCACATTGATAAGCTGGAGCCTCGTAAAGACCTGCCCGGGATGCTCTGCAAGGCACTGCAGGAGCTTGAACTCCGTCGGTGTGAGAACAGCGGGGGAGCCACTCTTTCTTATCTCGAAGCTCGATGAATCTATGACAAGGTCTCCGTTGTTGAAGCTTATGCTCTTTTTCGAGCCCTTAACCCTTCTTAAAAGCGACTTGACCCGCGCGACGAGTTCCCTGGGACTGAACGGTTTAACCACATAGTCGTCAGCGCCCATGCCGAGGCCCTTTATCCTGTCATCCTCTTCACTCTTTGCAGTCAGCATGATAATGGGAATATCCGAGTCGTTCCGGATCGTCCTGCAGATGTCTTCCCCGTCCATGTCCGGAAGCATGAGATCGAGAATTATAAGGTCGAACCCTTGTTTCAACGCAGATATGGCCTCCCGACCCGTCTCCGCAACGGTCACATTGAAATTCTCTTTTTCCAGATAGGCCCTGACTATCTCGGCTATCTTGCCTTCATCCTCAACGACAAGTATACCGCCCCTGTTCATGAGCACATAATAACACAAACCTTGCAGCCGCACAAAATACCGGCGTCTTTTTGAACTTCACCAACATATTTCCAAATATCCCATCGGCTTGAGCCTATTGCAAAAGTGTGAAAATGCCTGCATATGTCATTTCGACCGGAGGGAGAAATCTTCTGGTATAAATGAGTCATAAGACCCCTTTCTCCGCTGCAGGTGACAGACGGAGGACCTTTGCAAGAGCCCCGCTTCATTAAAGATGTTAAGGCGGACTCCCCTGCCGGCTTGTGCAACATTAAGGTTTATTCATGTTATAAACCTTCCTTCCGTTTTAAAATCTCTTTTTGCCGGCAAGTTCCCCCGATCTTTTTTCGTCCTGTACCAGATGTTGCAGGCCCCCTCGACGGAAACCATGCACGGCCCTGCGGGGCTCTGCGGGTTGCAGGCCATTCCGAACAGTCCGCAGGCGGAGGGATATGCCCTGCCGAGGATTATATCCCCGCATATGCAGCCGGGTATCTTCTCCTCTTTCACTTCACCGAGTCCGAACACCTTCCTCGCATCCCTCCCTCCATACTCTTCCCTCAGCTCCAGCCCCGAGGAAGGAACACTGCCTATCCCCCTCCAGTTGACATCCGCGACTTCAAAATATTTGTTCATGAGCTCCTGCGCCCGCACATTGCCTCCGGGCCTGACCACCCTGCCGTAAACATTGCCCGCCCTGACCTCCCGCCGTCCAAGACGGGCGAGAATGTCTGAAATGCCCAGCAGGAGATTCTCCGCCTCAAATCCGGCGACCACCGCAGGGATGCCGTATTTTGCAGGGAATACATTCCATGCATCCGAGCCCACTATCGCAGAGACATGGCCGGGTGCGATAAAGCCGTCAATCCCGGTCTCCGCATCCCTGACCAGGGTCTCCATGATTGCCGGGGTCAGCCTGTGCGAGCAGAGCATATAGAGGTTGCCGGGCACCCCCGACTCAAGCACTGCGGCGGCGGGCGCCGTGGTTGTTTCAAAGCCGATTGAAAAAAAGACGATTTTCCTGCGGGGGTTTGCCCGCGCAATCCTCACTGCCTCGAAAGGCGATGTAATTATCCTGTAGTTTCCCCCGCCGGCGCGTATGGAGCCTTCCCTTGAAGGGACCCTGAGCATGTCGCCGTAAGTGACCAGTATCACGTCTTGCCGTTTTGAAAGCCTTATTGCATTTATGATGTCGCTTTCGGGGCACACACACACCGGGCATCCCGGCCCGGGGATCAGCTCCAGGTTGCGGGGCAGCAGGCTCCTCATGCCGGAGAATGCGATCGTATGCTCATGGGAGCCGCAGACGTTCATTATCCTGACCGTCCTGTCTCCGGGCGTCAGGGTGTGAATACGTTCCGTCAAGTCTTCAACAGATAACCTCGTCATATCATAACCTTACACCGGCATAAAATACCGCTGGCGGGGCAGGGAGTCCGCCGGGAAAGCTCGCGGCGCCTTCAGGTAATATCCCTCTCCCGTATTTTACCCTACACCGGCATGAAAATGCCGGTAACGCGCCGCTCAACCCGGTCGGCGGTCCCTCCCGCCGGGTTCATGTGGGCAGGCAGGCCTGCGGTTATTTTCAATCACGCATCCTTGCGTGCGGACAGGAAATTTTCTTCTGTTATGATTATCATAAATATAAAACCTGTATCTGTTTCAGCGCTGATCCTTAAAAAGAGGTCTTTTGCAACAACACGGAATGTCTGAATCAACAGCCTATGACGTCATCATAGCAGGGGCCGGCCCCGCAGGTTCGACAGCCGGATACATCCTGGCCGGGGCCGGACTGCGCGTCCTTATAATCGACAAAAGCACCTTCCCGCGTGAGAAACTCTGCGCGGGCTGCATAACTGCCAAAACCATAAAACTCCTGCAGCGTGTATTCGGCGAGGGCGTCACCGGACTGAGGGAGGGAAACATCATTAATTTCGAGGCCAGCCGCTACGAGGTTTTCTACAAGGATAAGCTGATCATCGGGAGAGACACGCATCTCCCCTTTTACTTCGTCGAACGATACACGTACGATGATTTTCTCCTGAAAAAGGCCCGCATGACGGGCGCGGAAGTGATCGAGGGAGACGGTGTTGAATGCTTCGACGGAGATCGTAACCTCATCAGGACGGCCGGCGGCCGGACATTCACCGCGCGGTTTATCATAGGCGCCGACGGCATCAACAGCGCAGTGAGAAGATTCTTCCCGGAAAACAAAATCAACAGGAGACACTGGCGGGAGAATCTTGCCACAGGCCTGGAAATCTTCATAGACCGCGCTGCACTGAAAAAGGAAATCAACCACCCCGTCATCTGCTTTGATTATGTAAGCTACGGGTATTCATGGCTGTTTCCGAACAGGGACAAACTCATAGCGGGCACAGGGGGGCTCAACGTGAAAAACAGGGGACGGTTCCTGTCCGCATTCAGGAAATTCCTGTCCGCGCTTGACATAGGGGAAGTCCGGCCTTACAGGGTGAAGGGCTGCCCTTTTCCGTACGGCAATTTCCTTCGCGAGCCAGTATACGGAAACATCCTGCTTGTGGGTGACGCGGCCGGCTTCGCCGACCCGCTGCTCGGTGAAGGGATATTCTATGCACAGAGGAGCGCGGAGCTTGCCTCGGCCGCGATACTGAACGTCATGAAAAAAGGGACGAAAGCGGAGGATGTCCCGGGAGAGACGGCAGGGGAATATATCCGGCTGCTGCATCGCTCTCTTTATACGGAATTTGTCTACGCCCGGAAGACACGGGAATTTATCTTTAACTATTTCAACAAATTCAACTCGTTCGCGTTAAAGATGCTGATGGCCGTCCTTGGCGGCAGGCCTGTGGAGACGATTCACGGCCTGAGGTCATACAGGTGGATGAAGAAACATGAACCATGAGGCGGCACCTTGACGGCCTGTGACTTGTGATTGGTAAGAACCCTTAATTTTTGCGGAAACCGGCGGTAAAGCCTGCCGGGAGACTTGTATGAACGGAAAACCTTCACGCGGAACAGGACTCGCCCGTCTCCGGGCTGCATTCTTCTATTCACTGAACGGCCTGCGTCTTGCCGCCGGCAGCGAGCCCGCATTCCGCCAGGAGCTGTGTCTGTTTGTTGTCCTGTTGATTGTTCTGTATTTCCTGCCGGTACCCCTTGTCTTCAAGATCATTCTGTTTTTTGCCAATACACTCGTTCTCATAGTGGAACTGCTGAATTCCGCAATTGAATCCATTGTCGACATGGCGTCACCCGGCTATCATGAGCTCGCCGGCAAGGCGAAGGACCTGGGCAGCGCCGCTGTATTGATCAGTCTTGTCCTGGTGATCGTATTGTGGGGAAGCGCGATCTGGTTTGTTATCATGAACCGCGGCGGCGGGTGATGTCCATGGACAGGAACACTGTCAGGCTTACGGCTTATGCCCTGTCTTCATACTCCGCCTTCTGACATCGTCTTTTATCCGCCTGACATGCCCCCTGCCCAGACCCTTGACCTCGCAGCCGAGTTCGAAATAGCGCCGGATCTTTTCATCATCAAGTATACCGAAACAGTCAATCACCGCAAATGTATTCCCCGCCATTTCAAACACCTCGTCCGGCTCGAGGTCCAGGTAATGCCTGTGGCGTACGCTGAAGATAACGGCGTCGGCCCCCTTCAGGGCCTTTTTCAGGTCTTTCTCTATTTTCAGCCCCGAGAGCTTGTCCTGGTTCCTGAAAAACCTGCTGAGGCTGTATCCCTTTTTCGGATATGTATCCTGTTTTTCAAATTCCCACCAGTGGGTGAGATAGGGATCATGCACCCGGATCT
>JALSHG010000065.1 GCA_026982355.1 Thermodesulfovibrio sp. | reverse complement strand
AAATAACGGAGAGTGAAGTTCCAAAAGACGTTGATATGCCGTGCGGAATACTCTCCAAGGTATCGCAGATAAAGCTTTTCCGGCAGCCTCTCCCGCCCCGCCGGCAATGTTTTAATGCCACTGTAAGATTAAGTTTCAGAACCGTTGGCATTTATAATGATATCATAATTTTTTTAGCAGGATAATCAGGTTGCGGGGAGTAAGTAATAACCCTCGATTAATTGTGAAGAACCTCCCGCAGGGCATATCGAAGTTTCGTGGGTCGTGTCCGTAGTTCGTGACCTATGCCGGCCGGCGTCATTTAATTGACGACCGCTGTCATCAGAATCCTTTAAAAATCCATAGTTGGTTTTTGGCATATATATTGCTGCTGTCAGGCGCATGAGAATGAATCGCCTGTATGCCTGTGTAGCGTTTATCCTGTTGGGCCTCGGCCTGTATGCGGACAACGCCGGGGCATATGCCGGGAAGGGCGGCGCCCCCCTGTTGAAAATC
This sequence comes from Thermodesulfovibrio sp., assembly GCA_026982355.1. Taxonomy (GTDB): domain Bacteria; phylum Nitrospirota; class Thermodesulfovibrionia; order UBA6902; family UBA6902; genus JAADFS01. The sequence goes on along the minus strand of JALSHG010000065.1, from coordinate 15,141 downwards.
AGGGCTGGCCGCCATCCGGGCTTTCTGAGGATCGTCATCGAGGGACCGGGCGCTCTCATTTCAAAGGGCAAGGTGGCACGGAAAGACGGCGGTATCATCGTCAAATTTCCTGATGCAGGCTTTGCGGTTCAGAAGGACACGCTGCCGTTCGGACTGACTCAGGAGAAAAACATGCTCGCGTTCTCCCTCGATAACTTCGGCAACTTTAAAACCTTTTCCCTGAGAGAGCCGGATCGTCTTGTTATCGATGTCTATGGAACTGTTTATGAACGGAAGAAACAGGTTGTCCCGCCGCCGAAGACCGCATTGCGCAAAAGGAAAACCATAAAGGCAAAAAAACATCCGCAGGTTGAAAAGGCCGAAAAGAGCGCGGCACAGTCAGATGGGGGATCGGAAATCAAAAGGCCCGGAAACAACACCTACACCGCGGCCGTCAATAAACACACGAGGGACTACGGTTTCATCCCGGAGGAATATAATAGAGTCACCGCCATACTGAAATCCGGCAAGGCATATGCCGCGCTCAAGGAACTCGCCTCATTCAAACCCGGCAATGCCGCCTCCGTTGCAGCCCGTCACTACCTCTACGGCGAGGCATTCAGCATGCTGAAGAACTATCACGATGCGGTCAATCACTACCGGATGGCGTATATTTATGCCGTTGACCCTGAATTAAGAGAACACGCGCTTTTTAAAAGGGCGGAGACTTACCGGAAGATCGGCCTCCTGTACGAGGCAAGGGCGGACTATCTCGTATTTATCAAGGATTTCCCTTCATCGGCGTATATCGGAAAGGCGCACCTGAACCTTGCGGACACCCTCAAGGAGATGGGCAGATACAGGGAGGCGGTCGAACATTATGCAAAGGCGGGCACAGGGCCCGAGGCCCTTTTCGGAATGGCAAACGCCCTGCAAAGGCTCGGCCGCATCGAAGAGGCGCGAAAGGCATACGCCGTCGCGCTTGCGGCTTATAAAGATTACCCCAAAAAGTCACCCGAAACCTATTTCCTCATCGCTGAGAACATGCGTATGGCGGGCGAGACGGAGGAGGCAGAGAGACTCCTTTCAATGATACGGTACGGGCCGTTTAAATACAGGGCCGAGTTAAGCCTCGGGCTTATCGCCATGCAGCGGTCCGATCCGGATGAGGCCGTACAGAGGTTTAAGTCCGCGGCACGCTCGGAAGACAGAAGAATAAAGGTTCAGGCATTATTCAACCTCCATAAGGCGTATCTCGGAAAGAACAAACTGAAGGAGGCGATATCAGTCCTTGAAGAGATAAGAATCAACTACCCGGATTCACCGGCGTACAGGGCGGCGATTCTCGAGCTTTCCGGACTTTACAGGAAAGAAGGCAGGCTCAGGGATTCCGTCTCTCTCCTCAAGGAGCTTGTCTACGGGAAAGAACCGCCTGCGGAGGTGTTCACTATGCTTGAGGAAATACTGCTTGAGGCAAGTGGGAAGGCGGAGAACCGGCGTGCCGCCGGGGAGTTTACCGAACTGTGGAGAGAGGTCGGCCAATGGCTGCTGGATGAATCAAGGGAGAATTTCCTGATTAAAATCGCGGGGAGACTGAGGTATGAAGGCAGGGCGTTTCTGGATATATGCTCATGGCTCATAGAAAACGGCTCGGCCCGTGCGAGGGCAGGGGCAGCGGTCCTGCTGGCGGATTATTATATCGGGATGGGAGACGCGGAGGTCTCTGCCGGCTATCTTGAAATCGCAAGGCAGGCACACGCCGGGGGTGACGACTTCCTGAGGGTCAGGGCAAAGATAGCGCGCGCCGGCGGTGACCCTGTTTCCGCTCTGGAGAGCATCATGGCCGTTAAGGAGTTTAAGGACGACGATCTTGCGATGCTCGGCGACATTATATATGATCTGGCGGAAAAAAAACGTATGAAAAAGGTATGGAAGGCCGTTGCGTTGTATGAAAAAAAACTCGCCGCCTCGCAATGGAAGGCCGCGGATTACGTGCGGCTGGCCGACATCCTGTATGAGAATAACGAAAAAAAGAAGGCGCTCAGGTACTACAGGGCCGCCTACAGGAAAGACCCTTCCGACGAATGGACGGTTTACAGGATAGCTTATCTCACCGGCATGCCCCGCTCAAAGGACCTCTACAGCCGTATAGAAAAGGGGGATACCCTGCTGAGCCGCCTTGCAGGCATAAGGCTTATGGAAATCGGCATCATGGATAAAGTGAAAGAGGTGTATTGATGGAGAAGGCCGTAAAGCTCAACGAGGCCTTCCGGAGTTTTACACAGGCGTCAAAGAGCCTTGAGACATACTATGCAAGGCTTGCCGAAAAGGTCCAGTACCTGACACAGGAGCTTGAGAGGAAAAACGCCCAGCTCAATGACGCCCTCCTGGAGGCAAGGGAATCAAAGGATTTTCTTCAGGCGGTGTTGCAGAGTATCGGGGAGGCCATAGTCGTCCTTGACCGGGACGAGAGGATCACCATGATAAACAGGGCTGCGGAGGAACTGCTTTATCCCGGTTCAGGAGATGTAAGGGGAATGATGTTCGGCCAGGCTGATTTTACAATCAGGGACACCGGAGGCGCGGGCGCGGTACTGAACGTCAGCGGGAAAAACTATGACATAATCATTTCCCGCTCAACGGTGCGCGATGCAGGGGGGCGGGTAAGGGGCTACGTAATCCTGATCAAGGACATAACCCCGTTCAAGGAACTGGAGAGGCGTAATGAGAGAAACCAGCGGCTCATTTCCATGGGTGAAATGGCCGCGAAAATCGTCCATGAAATAAGGAGCCCCCTTTGCAGCATCGAGCTTTTCTCCAACATGCTCTCAAACGACCTCAGGGGCACGGCCCACTCTGAAATGGCCGAGGGCATATCAACAGGGATAAGGAGCCTCAACAATATCCTCACGAATATGCTTTTGTTTGCAAAACCGCGGAAACTCTCTTTCACCGACGTGAGCCTCGGCGCGGTGATAGGGGAATCCGCCGCCATGCTCGCCCCTCTCATGAAGACAAGGGGAATAGATTTTTCCCTGGAGGCAGGCGACAAGCGTGTAAGCGGTGATCCGGAACTGCTCAAACAGGTCTTCATGAACATACTGCTGAACGCAGTGCAGGCCATGCCCCGCGGCGGCCCGCTGAAAGTCCGCACAGGGGAGACCGGCGAGTTTACGGTTGTTTCTGTTATCGACGAGGGCGGCGGAATCGCCCCGGCTGACATGGAGAAGATATTCGACCCTTTTTTCAGCACAAAGGACAGGGGCACGGGGCTCGGGCTTGCCATTGCACACAAGATAATGCAGGGCCATAACGGCTTTATCAGGGCATTCAACAACCGGGGCAGGGGCAGCACGTTCCGTATTTATTTTCCCGGTCAGGCCGCATCTCCCGTGCGGGGAGGTAATTACGCGAAGGGGGAAACTCAATATGAAATCAATACTTCTTGTGGATGACGACCGCCAGATGAGGTCGGCTTTGAAAGAGGCCGTCGTCAGGATGGGTTACAGGGCGGTGGTTGCGGAAGGCCCGGTCGAGGCCCTCAGGCGGCTCGATGATTCGCCGGTATCAATGATACTGACGGATATGAGGATGCCCGAAATGGACGGCGTCGTATTCATAAGGGAGGCGAGAAAGAAGGCCGGAAACCTCCCCATTCTCGTCATAACCGGGTTTGCGACTGTTGAGAATGCTGTCGAGGCCATGAAGGAAGGTGCATGCGATTACCTGATGAAGCCCTTTTCATTCGATTCCCTTACAAGGTCGATTAATTCCGTCATGTCGGGCAGCTCATACGAAAGCAGCGAGATAATCACTGAAAACGAAGGCATGAAGAACCTGTTGCAACTGGCGGGCAGCGTGGCCGCGAGCGACATGACGGTGCTCATACTCGGTGAAAGCGGGACCGGCAAGGAACTGCTGGCCCGCTTCATTCACAAGTCAAGCGGCAGGAGCGCGAAGCCCCTTGTGGCGGTAAACTGCGCTGCAATTCCGGACAATCTCCTGGAGTCCGAACTGTTCGGACATGAAAAGGGTGCCTTTACCGGCGCGGTCGAGAAAAAGACAGGCAAATTCGAGCTTGCCCACGGCGGCACCATATTACTTGACGAGATAGGCGAGATGTCTTCCACATTGCAGGCAAAGCTGCTGAGAGTGCTGCAGGAGAGGGAGATAGACAGGGTGGGCGGCAGGCGGCCCATCCCCGTTGACGTGAGGGTCATAGCCACAACCAACCGCGACCTCCAGAAAGAGATAGCCGCGGGCAGGTTCAGGGAGGACCTGTTTTACAGGTTAAGCGTCTTCCCCCTTCAACTGCCGCCCCTGAGGGAGAGGCCGGAGGATATAAATCTCCTCGCAGGGCACTTTGCCGCAAAGTTTTCCGCAAAGCTCAATAAAACAGTCAGGGGTTTTACGGAGGAGACGATAGAGTTCCTCAGGAGCAGGCAGTGGAAGGGCAACATAAGGGAATTTGAAAACGCCATCCAGAGGGCCGTGCTTGTGGCCAGGTCCGACCTGATATGCACGGATGATTTCATGATCGGCGGAAATCCGTCCACATCTCCGTCACGGAACGGCAGCCTGAGGGATATGGAGATGGACCTGATCCTGAAGACCCTTGAGGATACAAAGGGCAACAAGGCAAAGGCCGCCAAGGCCCTCGGTGTAAGCGTAAGGACCATCAGGAACAAGCTGAATGCCTACGGGAAAAAGTTTCCGGAGGTGTGAAAACCTTGCCCGGTGGTGTTGAGAAGACGGGATACAGGGGGGGGCGTGCAGTGTGATCGTGACGCACCTGCAGGGAGGAGCGGGTGTGGCATGGATTTTGATAATTTTTTTGACGGTGGTTACAGGAAGTTCGACATGCGGGAGGTATGAAACATGGACACCAACTTTGAGATTCTCCACAGGATACTGCAGGCAACGGGCATGAGGCAGAAGGTCATCGCCTCCAATATCGCCAATGCGGATACGCCGGGCTACAAGGCAAAGGATGTGAAATTCGGCAATATCCTCGGCAGGCAGCTCGGTCTTGCAACCACGGCGCCCGGCCATATCAGCGGCGCAGACAGCGGCACCGGCGGGAGCTTTGTGATTGAAAAGAATCCATCCTGGGGCGACGGCAATAACGTGGAGCTTGATATCGAGGTCGCAAAGATGACCGAAAACGCCCTCGTACACGATGCCGCGCTGAAGATACTCTCTACAAAGATAAAGATGTTCAGAGCCGCTGTCAGGAGTAAATAAACCTTAATGTGGCATAAGCAGGCAGGAGAGTCCGGCGTAAAACCTTTATAAAGCGATTGGATATCGGAAATATGTCTTTATCGCAGGACGTAACGGAGAGTGAAATCCCAAAAGATGTCGATATGCCGTACGGGATATGTCCTGAAGGTATCGCAGATAAAGCTTTTCCGCCGGACTCCCATGACCCGGCGGCATTTTATGCGGCTGTAAGGTAAAAACAAAACCAGCAGGAGGCAGGCATGGATATTTTCAGAGTAAGCGCATCAGCGCTTGATGCCCAGCGCATAAGGATGAACACAATAGCGTCCAACATGGCCAACGCCCAGTCAACCAGGACGGACAAGGGCGGCCCTTACGTGAAGAAAGAGGTCGTGTTTGAGACAATGCCCGTGGGCCGGGGGAGGGCGCCGGGGCTTGAGGGGGTGAGGGTGAGGGAGATCGTGGAAGACGCGGGGCCACCCATTACGGTGTACGACCCGGGACATCCCGATGCGGATGGAAACGGTTATGTGAAGATGCCGGATATTAACGTCATAGAAGAGATGGTTAACATGATGACGGCCCTGCGGGCATATGAGGCGAACATCAGGGCGTTCAACATATCAAAGGGCATGTACCAGAAGGCCCTTCAACTCGGGAGGCTATAGATGGCGGATATCAATATCGGCAACATTACCGGCAATACGGAACCCGGCGGCACGGGCCGGACAAGGGAGCTGAACGATGAAAAGGCGGGTGCCTTTGATGCGGTTATCAACGAGGCCCTGGCCAAGGTCTCGGAAGTCCAGAACGATGTGGATACAGCGGTGAAGGAACTCGCCGCAGGCGGCGATATCACAAATGCGGTGCTTGCCGTTGAAAAGGCTGACATGACATTTCAGTTGATGGTGGAGATAAGGAACAAGCTCCTGCGGAGTTACGAGGAGATAATGAGGATGCAGGTTTAAGAAATGGCCGGTATGGATGACTTTTTCAGACAGGTGAAATCCCTGCCAACGGGCAAGATGCTTGTTCTCATACTCGTTGTGGTGCTGAGTATAAGCGGCATGGTTCTCCTGTTTTCGTGGGTCCGGAAGGCCGATTACCAGGTGCTGTATTCAAACCTCTCCGAGGATGACGCGGGAAGGATAGTGCAGGAACTGACGGACAGGAAAGTGCCCTATGAACTCGCCCCCGGCGGCACGGTGCTCGTGCCCTCGGGCAAGGTATACGAACTCAGGCTTCAGCTTGCGTCACAGGGGCTTCCGCAGGGTGCCGGGGTCGGTTTTGAAATCTTTGACAACACGAGCTTTACAACGAGCGAGTTCGTCCAGAAGCTCAACTACAGGAGGGCGCTGGAGGGCGAGCTGGCACGGACCATAAGGTCACTGGCCGGCGTACGGCAGGCAAGGGTGCACCTCGTGGTGCCTGACAAGTCCATGTTTGCATTCCAGGAAGACAAGACACGTCCGTCCGCGGCCGTTTTCGTCTCCCTGCAGCAGGGAAGGAGGCTTAACAACAGGGAGGTCGAGGGAATAATATACCTCGTATCAAGCAGCGTGGAGGACCTGTCTCCCGATAATATCACGGTGGTGGACGACAGTGGCGAGCTGCTTACAAAACCCGGCGGTGACAGCATGATGAGCCTGAGCACCACCCAGATGGAATACCAGCATAATTTCGAGAAAAAGATGGCTTCCAAGATAGTCAGCATCCTTGAACCGGTTGTCGGCAGGGGGAGGGTGAAGGCACGGGTCTCATCGGAGTTCGATTTCACCCGGAGCGAGAGGACCGAAGAGATTTACGACCCTGACGGGGCGGTTGTGAGAAGCGAACAGAAGAGCGTCGAAAAGACGACATCGGGCGGTCCTGCGGGCATACCCGGCGTTGCATCAAACCTGCCCGGCGGTGCAGCGGGCAATTTCGCCTCTTCGATAGGACAGTCCCAGAAGCAGGATGAGACGATCAATTATGAAACAAGCAAGACCGTGACACGTATAGTGGAGTCGCCGGTGACGCTGGAACGGCTTACCGTGGCGATACTTATCGACGGTATACTGCCCTCTCAGAAGGATTCGCTTGAAAATGCTGAAAAGTACATCGTCCACAGCGAGGAGGATATTAAATATTACGAGGATATAGTCAAGAAGACGGTGGGATTCAACGATGAGAGGGGTGACGAGATAAGCATGACCGTCATGCCGTTCAGGGAGATTGACACCGGTGAGACCGTGGAAGCCGGCAAGGACTATCTTCCCCTGGTCTATACAATCCTGAGATATCTCTCGCCTGTGGCAGTGGCATTGCTGTTTTTCCTTTTCATACTGAGGCCGTTGATACGCTCGCTTTCAAGGATGTCGCCGGCGCCGGCCGGCGTACCTGCTGCACCTGAGGCCGGTGCGGAACAGCAGGCTCAGCCTGCAAAGCCGAAGGAGATCTCCGTGGAAAAGCAGATCGTCGAGTGGGCGGATAAACATCCCGAGCAGGCGGCGGGCATAGTGAAGGGCTGGCTGGAGGAGCGTTAGATGGCGGCCAACGGGTATGAAAAGGCTGCGATATTCCTGAGCGCGGTGGGGGAAGATGTTGCGGCCAGGATACTGAGAAACCTTGATGCTGATGTCATCGGCAAGATATCCTCCTACATGGCAAGAATAAAGACCAATGACCGTTCCGAGGTGGAGGACGTGTTCCTGGAGGTTTCGGAGAAGATAGAGGCGGGCGCCATCCAACTGGGCGGAGAGGAATATGTAAAGAAGATACTGACCAAGGGTCTCGGAAACGATGATGCCGAAAAGATACTGGAAATGGTGGAGAAAGAGAGCCCCTTTGATTCACTCAAGTGGGTCAATCCCCGGACATTGTCGAATTTCCTTGTCACCGAGCATCCCCAGACCATAGCGCTCATACTGTGTTTTCTCGAGCCCGAGCAGGCGGCTGAAGTCATGCTCAACCTGCCGGAGCATTTAAGAGGCGATGTCGCCCTGAGGGTGGCCGAGACCGAGAGGATACCCGAGAGCGCCCTTGAAGACATAGAAGAGGTGCTGAAAGTCCAGCTTGACGTGGGCAAGGGCAGGGAGAGCAAGACATTCCAGGGCACAAAGGTAATCGCCGAGATACTGAACCAGTGTGAAAGGAGCACGGAACAGAGCATCTTAGAGAAGATCGAAGAGGAGAACAGCGAGATAGCAGAGGCCATAAGAGAACTGATGCTCGTATTTGACGACATAGAGAAGATAGATGACAAGGGTATCCAGATGATACTGAAGGAGGTAAGCACGGAAGACCTCTCGCTTGCATTGAAAGGCGCCTCCGGCAGCCTCAAGGAAAAGATATTCAGCAATATGTCTCAGAGGGCGGTCAAGATACTGAAGGAAGAGATGGAGACCAAGGGGCCTGTGAGGGTATCCGATGTTGAAAAGGCCCAGCGCAATATCATCAACGTTGCAAGGAAGCTCGAGGAAGAAGGCCTGATCGTGATTGCGGGCAGGGGCAAGGAGGAGCTTGTTGAATAACGGCAGGATCATGAAAAACAGCGATGCAGCCCTGTACGCCATGCCTTCACTGGAGGAGGACACGGCCCCGGCCGGCAGTGATGCAGTGCTGCAGAATGCCGAAGAGATACAGAGGAAGGCATACGAGGAGGGTTTTGCCTCCGGCGAAAAGGCGGGTTTTGCGGAGGGGGAACAAAAGGCGGTCATACTCATGGAGCGCCTGGAGAAAATCCTGAAAGAGACGGCGGACCTCAGGGATAAGACTGCCCGTGAGCTCGAATCGCAGGTCGTGGAGCTTGCAACCGCCATAGCGCGGAAGATAATAATCGAGGAAATCACCGCAAGGCCCGAAATCATCGTAACAATGGTAAGGGAGGCCATGAAAAAGATGCAGAGGACGGGGAGGGTCACCATCAGGATCAACCCGGCCCTGCATGATATCTTCATGAAGAGGAAACCGGATCTGGCCGCTGTCCACCCGGACATAGTTTTTGAGGTGAAGCCGAATCTGCCGGTCACCGGCCCTCTCGTGACAAGCGACACCGAAGAGGCGGTGACGGATATTGATTCCCTGCTTGAGAACATTTCGGAAGAAATGAAAAATGCCCCCATCGGCGGTGACCATGACGGCGATTGACCTCAGCCCGTACATCTCCGCTGTAAACAAAACCGATCCCCTGAAGGTATACGGGAGGGTGGTGGAGATAACAGGCCTTACCATCAAGGCCACCGGCCTCGATGTGAGCATTGGAGAGGCGTGCCGGATATACCCGGACGGCGCAGCCCCCGTGGATGCAGAGGTGGTCGGTTTCAAAGAGGGAAAGATCGTGCTCATGGCGGCCGGCGGGATGTCCGGCATAAGGCATGGGAGCAGGGTGATGCCCCTGGGCAGGAATATCTCGGTAAAGGTCGGCGATGAACTCATAGGGAGGGTGGTTGACGCGGGAGGGAATCCGATAGACGGCAGGGGGCCTTTCAGCGGCGTGGATTATCCCCTGTTTGCATCGTCGCCGAATCCGCTCAAAAGGCAGAGGATCACCGAGCCCATGGATATCGGCATAAGGGCGATAAACGGCCTCCTTACCTGCGGCAAAGGCCAGAGGATCGGCATAATGGCCGGCTCGGGGGTGGGCAAGAGCATCCTGCTGAGCATGATAGCGAGGTACTCCGAGGCATCCGTCAATGTAATAGCGCTGATCGGCGAGAGGAGCCGTGAGGTGCGGGAGTTTGTCGAGAAAAACCTCGGTCCCCGGGGACTCGCGAAATCCATTGTTGTTGTATCCACCTCCGAGCAGACACCGCTGGCAAAGGTGAGGGGCGCGTTCACGGCCACTGCCGTTGCCGAGTATTTCAGGAACCGCGGGGACGACGTGCTCCTCCTGATGGATTCACTGACGCGCGTGGCCATGGCCCAGAGGGAGATAGGGCTTGCAGTCGGAGAGCCGCCGACCACGAGGGGATACACCCCGTCGGTCTTCGCCCTGCTGCCCAAACTGCTGGAGAGGGTGGGCACATGCGAGGACTCGGGCAGCATCACGGGACTTTATACAGTGCTGGTTGAGGGGGATGACATGCTGGAACCCGTGGCTGACATGTCGAGGTCGGTGCTCGACGGGCATATCGTGCTTTCACGCGACCTTGCAATGGAGAATCATTACCCCGCCATCGACGTCCTGCAGTCCATAAGCAGGGTCATGCCCCACATAATCGACGGCAAGCACAAAGAATATGCGGGTAAGTTTATCGACACCCTGTCCACGTACAAAAAGTTTGAAGACATGATAAATCTCGGGGCATACAAGCAGGGTTCCAGCCCGAAGGTTGATTATGCAATAAGGATAATCGACAGGCTGAACAGTTACCTGAGGCAGGACAGCAATGAATTTATCGATTACGCCGATGCACTGCAGAGCCTGTACTTTATATTCGATGAAGCGGAGAGGGAAGGGGATGTTAACCTTAATGTTGCATAAAGCGGGCAGGAGAGTCCGCCGGAAAACCTTTATAAAGCGATTGGATATCGGAAATATGCCCCTGTTGCAGGAAGTAACGGAAAGTGAAGTTCAAAAAGACGTCGATACGCTGTGCGGAATACTTCCTGAAGGTATCGCGGATAAAGCTTTCCCGGCGGACTCCCCTGCACCCCTGGCGGTATTTTATGCGACTGTAAGGTTAAAGTCGCCGTGAGTTAAGGATTACATCGTGCGCAGGAACAGGACATTGCCCAAGATTCTTAAACTGAAGGACAACAGGAAAAAGGAGCTCGAAATCGAAGTGAAAAAGGCCGCTGACAGGGTCGATGAAGAGGAGTCCAGGCTCCGCGAGCTTGAAAAACGCTACACGGATACGCTCAGGATATTTGATGAGAAGCAGTCAGGCGGCGGAATGGATGCAAAGGACATAACCTCATACTATAATTTTTTTTCAAGGATAAACGTGATGATAGACGAGCAGAGAAGGATTCACTCCCGATGCAGGGATGAGCTCAGGATGCTGAAGGATACGCTTGTAACAGCCCACCGTGACAAGAAGATGTTCGAGATACTGAATGACAGGGCCGTCAGGGGCGAGACCAGGGAGAGAGAGGTCTCGGAACGGAAAGAGACCGATTTTTTCACTCTTACGAGGAAGTTGAGATGAGCAGTCAATCAGGGCGCGGCATGATGAAAACCGTAATCCTTCTTATCGCCGGGGCTGTTTTTGCCTTCTTTTCGATGAATACTTTTGCCCTCAAAGCCTTTGCAGAGGAAGACATGGTGAGCCTTATCGAGCAGCAGCGTCTCGCGCTTCAGAAGAAAGAAGAGACGGTGAGGCGGGAGACGGCGAGGCTCAGGATACTGAAAGACGAGGTGAACCGGGACATAGAGAGATATGAAAAGCTTCTTAAGGAGATAGACAAATCTCTGAAAAAGGCCGAAGAAACCGGCAACAAGAGATTGAAGCATATTGCAAAGGCCTACGAGGCCATGGCGCCGGAGGATGCCGCATCAAGACTTTCAGGGCTTGACAACAAGACAGCCGTGCAGATACTGCTTAAGATGAAGAGCAAAAAGGCCGGCCTTGTAATAGGCAACATGAAGCCCCGCAAGGCCACGCTGTTGACAAAAGAGATTGCGAGGCTGAAAAAATAACCGTTATTTTCCCGCTGCATTCCGGAGAATGTCCCCGCGTGTATGACATAACGACGTTGACTGTGCTAAAATTTCCTGACGTAAAACCTGCGGACTCTCCTGCCCGCAGGCGATGTTTTTATGCAACCGTAAGGGGAACTTCGCCGCCGGCGTGGTGGAACGGCAGACGCGTCGGACTCAAAATCCGATGGGCTTCGGCCCGTGTGGGTTCAACTCCCACCGCCGGCACCATGTTTTTCAATTCAGTTGCATTTGCCTGATCCTGAATGTTGCATGAGCCGGCGGATGCCGGTTTATGCAACATTAAAAATACTACAGTCGACGGAGACTCTTGCAAAGGTATGAAAATGCCTGTATATGTCATTCCGGCCGGAGGGAGAAATCTTTTGGTATCGATGAGTTATAAGACCTTTCTCTGTGCTGCAGGTGACAGACGGAGGATTTTTGCAAGCGCCTCAACAGATTTGATGAATTTAAACATAAGATTATGTTATTCTAATATATTAGAATGTTATTTTACGTTTTTTATTGTTTGTAGGCGTTTTTACCGCTTGTTTTTAATTAAATGATTAAAATTCGGTGTGCTGCCAATATCAGGTTCATTGCAAGCTTCTGGGCGCTTTTAATTATACTCTTACCTTCACTGAACGCTCATGCATTTCCGTACAAGGGTGTGGATATCAACATCCAGACCTCTGTTACGGAAACCTATGATGACAACCTGACTTTCGCCAGAAAGGACAAAAAAGAAGATTTTATCACGGCGCTGGGACTTAATATGGGGGTGCGATATGAGGGTAGAAGGCGTTCACTGTCGCTTAACGCTGGTATCAATGAACGTTTTCACAGCAGGTATGACGAAATCAAGAGCTCCTCGGAGAGTGTATCACTGAATTTTCTGAATGAGTTTTCAGCGTATGACAGGATAAGGTTGACGGATACCTTTTCGCATTCCCGGACGCCGGCGGGTTTCGAGGAGGAATTCGGAAGGGTGAGGGGAAGGCGGGAGACCTTCCGTAACAGGGCTGCCGTCAATTACCAGAGGAGGCTGGGTGAACATTTCACCGTCAATTCACAGTATGCATATACGGTGAACAGGTTTCCCAAGGGTGATTTAAGGGATTCATCCCGCAATGACATGGGATTCAATGTTAATTACCGGCGCAATATCGCCACAACTCTTTTCCTCTCGTACCGTTTTTCCAGAAACAGCTTTGATATTTCAAATCACACCGCCGCTGTCGGCATAAAACAGTATTTGAAAAAGAAGCTTCATTTCAATGCAAGGGTGGGGATGAGCTATCTGCCGTCTTTTGATGTTACGAGGAGTTACCTCCAGGGTTCACTTACCGACGAGATAGACAGGAAAACCAAGGTGAAGCTCTTATTTGCAAGACGTGAGAGGTCGGTGTCCTACAGAAAGGATGTCTTCAGTAACTGGCGGGTCTCTGCAAATTTCATAAGACAGGTATCGGACAAACTCAACTTTAAACTCCTGGGTTTTTATGGTGAGGGAAAATTCATTGAGACAGGTGTGATCAACACGCTCACGGGAGCGGACGTCGCATTCTCATATGCCTTCCTTGAAGATTTTACCGGACAGCTCCGCTATGCCTTTTCCGATTATGATTCCACACGGGAAGATTACGGATACAGACGTAATACGGTTTCCATAAGTTTAACAAAGACGTTCTGATTTTATGATAAAAGAACAGAACAGGATATTCAAAAGAGTCGAGATAATCAGCGATCTCTGCCTTGTCGCGGTGTCATTTTTTATAGGCTACCTGCTGAGGGACGAGATCCTCAATATCTACCCTGTAAGCTTCCTGGGGAACTATTTAACGGATGAAAATCTCAGATCCATAGGATATTATGCGGGGTTTCTGCCGTTGCTCCTTGTTATATGGGGAGTCCTCTTGTCTTACTTCGGCATGTACAAATCCCCCGGGGTGGTGCGGATGCCTTCAGTTCTGCTTATCGTGTTCAAAACAACCATTGTGGGATTTATTATCTTCGGGAGTTATGTCTTTATTCTCAGGAGACAGGAGGACATCAGCAGGCTGTTCATAGGTTTCACGTTTCTTTCCGCGGCGATTCTTATCAGCCTCGAGAAGATCCTGCTTCTGCATATAGTCAAAGTGCTCAGAAGACGTGACACCAGCTTCAGAAGCGCCCTGATCGTGTTCAGGAGAATACTCGTTGTAGGCACTAACAAGAGGGCGAGGAATTTCATGGACATCGTTCACAACAACCCGGACTGGGGCATAAAGATTATCGGGCTTATAGATATGGACCCTGAAAAAAAGGGGGAAATCATAAACGGATATGAGGTCCTGGGGTCACTGGATGATGTGCCGGAAATAATAAGCAAAAATGTCGTGGATGAAATTGTATTTATTGTCCCCCGCTCCTCGCTGAACAGGATAGAGAATGCAATTCTCTACTGTGAGAGCGCCGGCCTGAAGGTCAATCTGGCCGTGGATTTGTTCGAGCTGAAATTCTCAAGGGCCAAACAGACCGATCTCCAGGGCTTCCCGCTGATTGCCTTTGAGAGCACGACCGACAAACTGGGGCACCTTTTCGTGAAACGGATATTCGATTTTTCGGCCTCGCTGGCCGGACTCGTACTGTTCGCCCCCCTCTTTGTGGTTATATGTATTCTTATAAAGGCGACATCTCCCGGCCCGGTCTTCTTTAAACAGGAAAGGTGCACTTTGTACGGCAGGAAGTTCATGTTTTACAAGTTCAGGACAATGATAGTCGAGGCTGAATCCAAACTGAAAGACATACTCCAATATAATGAAATGAACGGCCCGGTATTCAAGATGACGAATGACCCGAGAATAACGAAGATCGGCAAATGGCTTAGAAAGTACAGCCTGGATGAGCTCCCGCAGTTATGGAATGTGGCGAAGGGGGATATGAGCCTGGTCGGTCCGAGGCCGCCCCTGCCCTCGGAAGTGGAGAAATACACGGTCTGGCAGAGACGAAGACTCAGTATGAGACCCGGTATCACCTGCCTGTGGCAGATAAGCGGCAGAAACGAAATAGTCGATTTTAATGAATGGATGAGGCTTGACCTTCAGTACATTGATAACTGGTCGTTGTGGCTTGATTTCAAGATACTTTTCATGACCATTCCGGTTGTGTTAAGGGGGATCGGCGCAAGGTGAAAAGGATGTTCCCGAAATTATAAACCTGAGCCTTTTGCGAGAGGCTCGGGCGATAGGAAAGAGGAGGCATTTTCAGAAGAGTTTTCCGACCGGAGGGAAAAAAGGAATCAAATTATGGGGGAGATAGCGGAAATGAAGGGA
>JALSHG010000064.1 GCA_026982355.1 Thermodesulfovibrio sp. | reverse complement strand
CCGCAGTACATTCAGAGAAAAACACCTTCTGAAGGACTCAATATATTACAAATCGCTGAAACATTTTCCAGGGCAGGTTCACATCCCCTTTTATTACAAAAAGGAAATGATCCGTCAAACTTTATCAGGAATGTATTTTCTTATATTGAATCAGGCATTCCGATTATCGGATGTATGACCAGGAAAGAACATGCTGTTGCCATTATCGGGCATGGTACACTGGACTATACAGTATTAGACTCTTTCGGAGCTAATTATATTAGCTCCCATAATTTAATTGACAGCCTGGTCATATGTGACGACAACCACCTTCCTTACACAGAAATATCTCAAAGACACGGCAGTGCGAGTTATACATTCAACGACCTTGATTACGTTATTGTCCCACTGTATGAAAAAATGTTTTTAAGCGCAGACATAGTAAATAAAAGAGTTAATGCCTTATTAAAAACAAATAATCTGGATTTAATTCCTCCTCTTGTTTTGAGAACATATATGACATCATCAAAATCACTGAAAGAAGAATTCCTGAATGATGAGAGTATAGATAAAAAACTGGTTGATATTGTTCTCAAGACACCTATGCCAAGGTTTGTCTGGTGTGTTGATGTTTCTACCAAAGAAGAATTTAAATCCTCATTAATGTCAGGCAAGATCATCATAGATATAACGGCAGGGACATATGAACAGGAACCGTGGATATTGTTCCATGATTCTAATAATATAAAGTATTACGACCCCCAATCCGATACAATAAAAGTTATTGAAAATTGTACAATAAAGCCTTATTCTATTTACAGAAACAATTTAAAGGAGGTAAAAGATGACACTTGATGATTTAATCAATGAATCTACTTCTGGAAAATCAATTGATTCTTTTACAAATGAAGAGTACAAAAAGGTCAGTGCCGAAGAAACCGATGCTGAGATAAAAGAAATTCTGAAGGATTATTCAAAGGCAATTAAAGATGCGAGTAATTATTTTATAAGATAGTTTTCCATTCATGAAGAATGAAGCCATTATTCCACAATCTTTTTCATGCCTCCACCGAAGAAGCTGTCAACGAAATTATCCGAGATAACCCAATCTTCCACGATCCAAATAATTGCCCCCCTCCGGGAAGCAGGTCTGTTATTTCAAGGGACCTGAACCAGAGCATCAATGAATACCTGCATAAACCGGCGCTTCCAATATATATAGTTGACCGGAAGGAACGATATCCGAAAGACGTTGCCCTTGAGCGTGTAATGTTCGGCTTAACAAACAGGCTTCAGTTTCAGAGGGACAAATATGTAGACAGACAATTGACCCTTGATATAAAAGGCAATAAAGAGACAGGCGACTTTAAGGTTTATGCAACATTATTTAAGGTCAAAAACGATGATAAAACAGCCAAAGAGTTTAAGAGCACTATTCAAAATGAGTTCTTCAAAAATAATATGAGCGTTGCTTTCAGCCTAAACGGCCAGGTTCATGGATACTATACATCGGAATTTATAACGAGGGCATGCAAGTGGCCGTTGTTCAAAGATTATTTGCTTCTGCATGTTGATTGCACTACTTTAACGCTACACTATAGAAACAATCTCTTCATGGCCTCAAGAGACAGGCTGAAGAATGGGAAAGAGGCTGAAACCATAAGAAGGCTGCTGGCTGATCAACTTAAAAAAAGCGAGCTTGGTGAAATATATAAACAGAGGAAAGAATCTTTCTCAGCCGATACCGGAGAAGCACAGGATTTACTTAAAACTTTCTCCAGAAATTTGCCGTTAAATCCGGAGATGCTTAAACTTCTGAAGCAGACGTTTAAGCTTGATGACATTAGCACTACGAAAAAAGATAACACCCGGAAGAAAAAACAAAAGAACAAAAGCAAAGCAAAACCTTCCGAGCCGTTCGTATCAAAAAGATTCCCCTCAATATTCACTATAGACGGCAAACCGTCAAAAGACGGGAAGGTACTGAAGGGAATTCCTCTTGGCGGCAACAAGACGATAAAGTTCAGCACTGACGTTGAGAATGAATACTTCGATAGAATTAAGGATAAGGGTGATTTGAAGTTGTTTGTATTGGATCACGGCCCGAACGAAGCAGAGGGAGGAGATGCACCTGGAGCGCCTAAAGAAATCGAGGACTATTTCCAGGTCGTGAAATCAAGCCCTCAGGACGGCACGATCAGAGTAAACCTGCAGCCGAAAAATATATTAAACGTTGGAGATGAATTAAAAATGCAGGCTGATTTGACTACAGTTGAAAAACCGGACGAGCCATTGCAGGTTGTATTTTATGTGAAGATAGAGAAACTGATGGAAAAGGACCCTAAGCCCAAAGAGCCTGAGGTACCTCAAATCGGCCTGCCCAGAATGGAACTGGTTTATAAGGACGGAAGTGATGGAGTTATGACATGGAAAAGGATGGAAGATAATGGAATTCCATTTGATGGAGAAGATATCATGGCTACGCTGACAGATGATGAAACCGGCGAACTCGAAACAATATTTATTAATATGGACAGCTATCTCCTTAAATCATATAAATCAAAATTCGGCAGTGAAGAACAATTAAAGCTTGCAGATAATAAATATGCATCTCAGGTATACTTCCATACTTTATTTTTGTATTCAATTTTAAAGCAGAAAAACTATAACATCTCTGTAACTTCTGATGGACATGAAGAAAAGACTTTGGAAATTGAAGACGTCCTTAAAGAACTTTTCAAGTCAAGTTACGGGGAGTTCCTTCTGAAATTCGGCGGCACAGAAGAATTAATGTCTGTAATAGAGTGAAAAAAGTAGCAAAGCATATGAAATTTTCAATACCTTACAATGCTGACAAAAATCTTTTAGCAAGCTTGTTTAATTCCAAGTTAGCAGGCCACATTAAAGAGATTTATTTTGCTGGAAATCCGTTAAAAGTGCCTTCCGGCAGAAGACCTAAAATAAAAGACTTCATCCATGAAAATGGGAATGGTTATTATTTTGATCATGTTAATTATGATAAGGATATCGAGAAGATGATTTCTTTATGCAGAAGTCGAGGAGTAGAGTGTAATTTATTGCTGAATTTTGCGGGTACGTTAACTCGCGAAGCGACCAAGTATGTTGGAGAGCTGATTGAAAAGGGTGTCAGCATTCTAACAATAGGCAACAAACAGCTTTTATTGCAAGTTCAAAGCGAACTGAAATTTAATTATAAAATACAAAATTCAGTTTATCTGAAAATAAGCAATACCAAAGATATTATAAACCTAGTCAAATCAGGCATTTCAATATTACTCTTGCCACCTGAGAAAAATCACAATTTACACTACATAGGTGAGATAAAGGAAATATTAAAGGAATTTGACATAGAATATATGCTTATGGTTAATGAGGGTTGCTTAATTGATTGTGAACATAGGGCAGTTGATCAAGTCCTGTCTCAAAAATATTCGATCAGTTCGACAATTCGCGATTACCTTGATAATCCTGACGAAGTGCGAGCATTAAATCAACCATGCAGGGCATATATGAACGAATATGGTATCATGAAGACAAATTTTATTCATCCAGGGAATATTAGTGAGTATGAACATTTCGATCTTATATATAAAATTGTCGGTAGATCTTTCCATTCAAGACGAATTTTAAAGGCTGTTCAGTCTTATGTTGAAGGAACATATTTGGGAGATCTGAGAGATATCGTCGAGAATTTCAAGCATTCGCGAGATCCGGTATACTTCGGCAAAAATCAAAAGACCCGGTTTGTATTGGAGGGTGAAAATGGCGCTGGATAATTCAAAAAACAAAATTGATCCTGCTTTTATCAGCCATTTACGGGAAGAAAAGTTGATGCAGCAAGACCGGAGATCTGCATATATCAGAGCGAAATTTACATTTGTTATAGGATTATTTGGCTTTGTAGCGGCATTAAATTCCGGCAAACAAGACGAGTTGTCTTGGTTAAGTAGATTGGTTTATTTAATTCCGTTTGTTGCTGTGCTTTTCGATCTCTATATTTTAGGTGGAGAGTTTGCCGTAAAGAGAATAAGAGGATTTTTAAGTGCATATGATGAAAATATGGAAAGTGAAAAACTTTGGGATAAACATTTAAAAGACTGGCCAAAAGGCTTTATGAGAAAAAATCGTTTCTGGGTAACTAACGGCATTTATATTGTTTCAATATTTTTTGTTGTAGCAAATCTGAAAAATGGCAATACTTCAATCTTTGAATGGATTTGGTTTGGAGTGTGGCTTATTACAATAGTTGGATTAGCGCTATATTTAGTTTCAATTGAAAAAATGATTGATAAAGCAAGAGGTTTATAAATAAGCGTAAAATAAACCACTTTCCCAAAAGAGACTGGCAATCATGCCATGGACAAATCCATCAAGGAAGAAGGGCCTAAACAATAGCGAAAGCCTCTTGCAAAATCAGACTCTGCGGGAAGGTAAGAGGTAAAGAGAGACTGCAATGAAACAGCATATATGCATACACGGCCATTTTTACCAGCCGCCGAGGGAGAACTCCTGGCTTGAAAGGGTCGAGGGCCAGGAGTCTGCATATCCCTATCACGACTGGAACGAGAGGATCAATGCCGAATGCTATGAACCCAACACGGTCACGAGGATACTGGACGGAAGCGGCAGAATCCTCAGCATTGTCAATAATTATGAAAGGCTGAGCTTTAATTTCGGCCCCACGCTCATGAGCTGGATGCAGGCCTATGCACCTCACGTGTATGAGGCCATTATAGAGGCCGACAGGGTCAGCGCCGAAAGATGCTCGGGCCACGGCAATGCAATAGCGCAGGTGTACAACCACATGATAATGCCGCTTGCAAACAGGCAGGACAAGATCACGCAGGTGGTCTGGGGCATAGCGGATTTCAGGAAGAGGTTCGGCCGCTTTCCCGAGGGCATGTGGCTTCCTGAGACGGCGGTGGACCTGGAGACGCTTGACATATTGAGTGAGCAGGGCATCAGGTTCACAATACTGTCCCCGCACCAGGCCCGGAAGGTCAGCCCCCTGGGCGGGAACAAATGGCACGACGTATCGGGCGGCTCCGTGGATACCACCAGGCCTTACCTGCTCAGGTTGCCGTCGGGAAGGGAGATAAGCATATTTTTCTACAACGGCGGCATATCCCACAACATTGCCTTCGGCGACCTGCTGAACAGCGGCGAGAACCTTGCAAACGCCCTCCTTGAAGCGACCAACGGCGGCAGGGACTTCCCCCATCTTGTCAACATCGCCACTGACGGCGAGACATACGGACATCACCACAAATTCGCTGAAATGGCCCTTGCGTACTGCCTGCATCATATTGAGTCCAACAACCTTGCGAGGATAACCAACTACGGCGAATATCTCGGGAAATACCCCCCGTCCGATGAGGTCGAGATCATCGAGAATTCATCCTGGAGCTGCATCCACGGCGTGGAGAGGTGGAGGGACGACTGCGGTTGCAATTCAGGCGCGCAGCCCGGCTGGACACAGGCATGGAGGAAACCGCTGAGGGAGTCGATGGACTGGCTGAGAGACACCCTTCTGCCGCTCTTTGAGAACAGGGCGGCGGAGTACCTGTCGAATCCCTGGGAAGCAAGAAACGCCTACATTGAAGCGATACTGGACAGGTCGGCCGACAATGTGGAGGCGTTCCTGGAAAAGCACGCTGCAAGGGAACTCTCAAGGGAGGAAAAGGTGAATGTTCTGAAACTGCTCGAAATGCAGAGACACACCATGCTCATGTACACAAGCTGCGGCTGGTTCTTTGACGATATCTCGGGTGTCGAGACCATACAGATCATGCAGTATGCATCAAGGGCCATCAAGTATGCGGAAGAGATCGGGGACCTCTCGCTGGAGGCGGAATATATGAAACACCTTGAAAAGGCCCCGAGCAATAAATTCGGCAACGGAGCCGCGGTCTACGAGAAGTATGTAAAGCCCGCGGAGTGCGACCTCCTGCGGGTGGGCGCGCATTACTGCATATCCTCCGTGTTTGAGGAATACCCGGAGAAGATAGACATCGGCTGTTACAGCGCGAAAAGCGATATATACGAAAAAACAGAGGCCGGGAAGCTGAAGCTTGTAATCGGCAAGGCGCATATTACGTCAAACATCACCTGGGACAGCAAACTGATCAGTTTCACCGTCCTGCATTTCGGGGACCAGAATATAAACGCGGGGGTCAGGGATTTCACGGGGGACGATGAATTCTCCGCCATGCACGACGAGATCAGGAAGGCATTTGACAGCGGTGATATACCCGAGGTGGTCAGGCTCATGGACAAACACTTTGAAAGCAATATATACTCTCTGTGGCATCTCTTCAAGGACGAGCAGAAGGATGTGCTGGACCAGATACTGCAGTTGACCTATGAGGGCGTTGAGGCGGCATACCGGCAGATATATGAAAACAACTTCACTATCATGAATTTCTACTACAGCCTCCAGCACAGGCTGCCGAGGCCTTTTCTGGCTGCAGCCGAATATATCATCAATTACGACCTCAAGAGAATCTTTGAAGAGGAGGAGGGCATTGACGCGGTCAAGCTGAAAAGATTGATAGACGAGACCGAGAGATGGTCGGTCAACATTGATACCACGACCATCGGATTCAAGGCCGCTTCATGGGTTAATTCCCACATGGAAAGGCTGCGCGAAACCCCGGAAGACATAAACATTATTGAACGGGTCGTCGACATGCTGGAGACCATAACCCCCCTGTCGCTGTCACTGAACCTGTGGAAGGCCCAGAACACCTACTTCCTGATATGGAAGGATTTCCACGGCGCAATGAAGGAAAAGGCGGACGGGGGCGATGAATCCGCCGGCAAGTGGATTGAATCCTTTATGAAACTTGGCGATTATCTGCACGTGAAAATTTAAGAGGGGGGGATATTTGGAAAAAAGAGGCAGCGGCATACTCCTGCATATCACGTCGCTCCCGTCTCCGTACGGGATCGGCGACCTGGGTCCTGACGCGTACAGGTTTGTCGACTTTCTTGCAGAGACCCACCAGAGTTTCTGGCAGATACTGCCCCTGACGCGCACATGCCCTGCATACGGCAATTCGCCGTACAGCAGTTTCTCGGCTCTCGCGGGCAATCCACTGCTGATCAGCCCGCGGCGGATGGCCAGGGAGGGTTTCATACAGGAATCGGACATCCTGGATCACCCCCCGTTTTCGGCAACGAGGGTGGATTACAAAGCAGTAGCCGAATACAAAGAGAGGATATTCACCATAGCCTACAAAAGGATCAGGGACCGGCTGGCCGACCACCACGACTTCCGGAGATTCTGCAATGAAAACGGTCACTGGCTTGATGATTACAGCCTGTTCATCTCCATAAAACAGCACCTGAACGGGATCGAGTGGGGCAGGTGGCCGGAGGAGTTGAGGGATAAAAAGGAAGAGGCGGTAAGAGAATGGACTGAAAAGCTGAGCGACGACATACTGAAGGAGAAGTTCCTCCAGTATATCTTTTTCAACCAGTGGTACTCTCTTAAAAACTACTGCGACAGCAAGGGCATACGGATATTCGGCGACATCCCCATTTATGTGAACTACGACAGCTCGGACGTGTGGGCGAATCCCGGGATATTCCGCCTCGATGAAGAGAAGAAACCGGCCTTTGTTGCGGGGGTGCCTCCCGACTATTTCAGCTCCACCGGCCAGTTGTGGGGGCATCCTGTCTATAACTGGGACGTCCTGAAGGAGACCCGGTATGCATGGTGGATAAACCGTATAGAGCACAACCTCAGGCTTTTCCACCTGTTCAGGCTTGACCACTTCAGGGGGTTTGTGGCTTACTGGGAAGTTCATGCAAGCGAGAAAACCGCCATAAACGGCAAATGGGTGACGGCCCCTGCCGAGGACTTTTTCACCACGCTTCTGAAACATTTCCCCGATATATTCATTATCGCCGAAGACCTGGGGGTCATCACGCCGGATGTAAAGGAGATCATGGAACGCTTCGGGTTTCCCGGCATGAAGGTCCTGCTCTTCGCCTTCGGCGAGGACCTCCCGGCCAATCCGTACGCACCGCACAACCATATAAAAAACTGCGTGGTATATACCGGCACTCATGACAACAACACCATCAGGGGGTGGTTCAGAAAAGAGACGGGCCCGGAGGACAAAAAGAGGATATCCGAATACATCGGCCGCGATGTCACGGAAAACACGATCCACCGCGAGATTATAAGGCTTGCCATGATGTCAGTGGCGGACATGGTGATCATCCCCATGCAGGACATTCTCGGGCTCGGGGAAAAATACAGGATGAACCTGCCGGCGAGTTCCACCGGAAACTGGGAATGGAGGCTCACCCCGGAACAGTTGTCCCCGCGCATTATAAAGGAACTGAAGGCCATGACCCGCATATTCGGCAGGGGGGGTTAACAGCGGTTTATTTCGTCTATCAGCGCCCTGAGCCTTCCGAAATCCCGGTAGTTGAAATCCGCCACGAGCCTCGGCAGGTTCATGATATGCGGCTCGTCCGTCTCCTCCGGCAATGCACCGGAGGGGCCGATCTTTCCACCGGGCTCAAGGATGTCGGAAAAACGCCTGTTGAGTTCCTCAACGGATGATGCGTCCAGGGGGGAGGAAAGCCGGATAACCAGCTTGCGGTTGACGTACCTGATGCTGTGGTAACGGCTGTAGAAGCGGTTTATCCTCTCAACCGCAGTGTCGATGGAATCAACGGCCTCGAACAGATTGAAGTCGCTCTCGGCTATATAGCCCTGTGATAAAAGCTCCTCCCTGAAAAACCTGAGCCAGTGATCCCAGTAGGTGCCCCTTTCAGGGTCTTCGATAAGGATGAGCGGAAGGGGGTTGCGCTTGCCGTTCTGCAGAAGCGTGAGTGTCTCCATGGCCTCGTCGAGGGTGCCGAATCCCCCGGGAAACAGGGCCACTGCATCGGCCTCCTTTAGAAAGGCCACCTTCCTGTTGAAAAAATACTTGTACGTGATAAGGCGCGGATTGCCGGCAAGCACGGGATTGGGTTTCTGCTCGAAGGGCAGCAGGATGTTCACGCCGAAGGACTTTTCCTCGCCCGCGCCCTCATTTGCAGCCTGCATGATCCCGCCGCCCCCGCCGGTTATGACCATGTATCCCGAGTCGGCAAGCTTTCTGCCGAAGGTGCGGGCCATTTTGTAGACGGGCTCATCAGGCCGGGTGCGTGCGGAGCCGAACACCGTAACCTTGCGTACATGGCGGTAGGGCCCGAACATTTTTCCCGTGAACCGCATCTCCTTCATTGTCGTGTTCATGAGTTTCAGGTCCGCCCTGTCGTTTTTCTCCTGGCCTGCCTTGAGCGCGGCAAGAATCATCTCGCGCACGAGCTCCCGTTCTTCAATGCCCCCCACCAGGTCCATCAGCCGTTCGATGGCCTCATCCGCAGGGCCGTTCGTCCTTGTAAAGTGAAGTTCGATCATAAATATTACCTGCAAGCAGGAATTCCGCTTTATGTATATTAACAGTTCCGGAGGCTTTGTTGAAAGAAACGGGTGATTTCAAAAAAATCCTCCGGAATTCGGGGAATTCTGTTATAATGGTGAATAGCAAAACACACTTTTATAACCATCATTTCACGGGGAATAATACAAGAGACGTTTGTTGTCGGATACGGTCCCGGCTCTTATCTCAGGATACGGCGGCCATGCAGACACTCAGCTACCATAAAAGGCTGACGATATGCTTATTGCTTATTTCAGCATTTCTTGTTGTAACCGGAGTTGCGCTGTTTGCCGCTTCATACCTGCCCTTTGAAATTGTAAAGCCCAGGATCGACTCTTATGCCTTAAGCGGAAGCGCGGACAGGTTTACCATCGGATTGTTCAGGCGGATAGCCTTCAACCTGAGAATCACTGCAATTGTGGCCGTCATCGCTGGAGGTCTGCTTCTCAGGGGCAGAAAACGCTCCGCGCAATACATCTTCACTCTTTTCACCCGGTCAATTGATCTCCTGAAGTGGTTTCTGCGGCATATCCGGGAGGCGGTAAGGAAGGAAGACAAGTCACATCGTTACGCCTTTTTGATTATACTGCTGACAGCCGTTGCGGCCAGGCTTCACTTCCTGCTATTCAAACCGATGACCGCCGATGAGGCCGTTACTTTTTATGCATACGCATTAAAGCCGTTATTCATCGGTCTTACAAATTATTCTTCACCGAACAATCACATCTTTCATACATTCCTTGTCCACATATCACACATGCTTTTCGGTAGCCACCCGTGGGCGGTCCGTATGCCCGCGTTTGTCGCCGGCGTACTCGTGGTCCCGGCATCCTACGTTGTCATACGTATCTTTTACAACAAACACGCGGCCCTTCTGACCGCCGCCTTTACCGCCTCTTCCATGGTGCTCATAGAGTATTCCACCCTGGCCCGCGGGTATACACTGATCTGCCTGATTTTCCTGTTTATCCTGGCCCTTGCGGCATATCTCAAGCATGGTGGGGATCCTGCCGTGTGGCTTTTTTTTGCGGTATCCTCAGCAATCGGTTTCTACACAATCCCGATCATGCTATATCCCTTCGGGATAGTCGTAACCTGGCTTTTTCTGTCGGCTGTGTTTGAGACCGCAGGGGTGAGTCGACGCCGCTTGCTGAGGGACCTGTCTGTTTACGTAAGTGTCACGGGTGTTTTAACATTGATACTGTATGCCCCTGTTTTTGCGGTGTCCGGCATTAAATCGATTGTAGCCAACCCATGGGTGATTTCAAAGCCATGGTCTTATTTCATTACCGAGTTCCCGCTTTCCCTGCAGTCGCTGTGGAATGAGTGGAATACTGATGTCCCCTACGTGATAAGCCTTCTCATGGCATCCGCTTTTTTTGTTGCACTGGTGTTTCATAAACGGTTGAGCGTTTATCCCGTGCCGATAGCGGCGGCAACGCTTATCTGGTGCATCCCTGTGCTGACAGCACAGCGGGTGACTCCTTATAACCGCGTCTGGCTGTTTTTATTCCCCATATACGCAGGGTATGCATCTGCGGGCATAGTTTTTCTTCTGAGCCGGGTAAAACCGTGGAAACAAGTTCTCAACACGGTTGTATATCCGATACTGGCCGTTACACTGGCGGCCGGTTTAAGCTTGAATGTTAAACTGCCTTTTTATTCAGGCAAGGTAATAGACAACGAGCCCATCGCCCTTTTTCTTAAAGGTTATCTCAGGCCCGGCGACAGGGTTGTGGACTTTGCCGGCAATGAAGACCCGGACCCCTCCATGATATATTACTTCAAACTGCATAAAGTTCCCCTTAAGTATCTGATTTCCGATATAGATTCCTGCAGCCGCATCCTTGTGATAATCAATGAGAAAAAAGATACACTGAAAGGCCGTCTGGAGGAACAGGGGATACAGCTTTCGGAATACACGTCTCCCAGGCTGATAAAACGGTACAGGGTTATGAGCCTGTACGAGATGGACAGACTGAATGGCGAAAGGAAAAGGCTCACCGCGGCAGAATGAATCGCATAACCCGGCAGAAAGCCCGCCCCCCGGCGGTATTTCATACCACTGCAAGGTCAACCTTGCGGCATGCTCAGAGTTTTTTAAGCGCCTGCAGCTTCTTTTTCCGTCTCCTCGAAGGTTTCCGCGGATTGCCTTTCCGGCGGGCTGACAGGTATTGGCCCTCATCCTGACCGTATTTCAAATATATTTCGTCACCGTTCAGCGGATCACCGGCCGGATCCTCGCCGGTCTCCTTCAGTGCCGAATAAAGCTTGTATTCAAACTCATCGGATCTTACGGCGGCCAAATCTCTTCCCGCCGCATAACCGGACACTTCACGGTCGGTGCTGACAACGATCCACGGTTTTGTCGAGGATGAGAGAATTCTCCTGATCGTCAGGTCGGCCTTTTCCCCGAGCCTGGAATAGATAACCGTCAGGCTCTTTGTCGTTGTCTTTGTTTCGTACGGCTGCCCGTTTTTCCACCCGTCAAAGACAACGGTGACATGGTGTTTTTTTATCTCCGAGTATTTCAGGAGCTTCCGTATGAGGTCGTTGCGCGCTTTCTCGAGGTCGCCGTGGGCAATGCCGATCAGGTTGTATCCGTCGATAAGGATGTAAGCCATAATCTTAAAAATAAAAGATGGGAGACGATAATGTCAAAAGCCGGAAGTTCCGGGTGCAGGGCGCAGAATGAAATACTGTTCCCCCGCTCCCCCGCCCGCGGCGATGTTTTTATGCCGCTGTAATGCAGAAAAACTTCAGCGGGGTTTGAATTGTATGCCGGAAAGATGCTATTTTCTCATTAAGGTTATCCTTAATGTTGCATAAGCCGGCAGGAGATGTTTTTTTATGCAACTGTATGGTTATGTCTGATAGTTTTAACGCGCGGGAGAACCTCCGGAAGCGCCGCTCAGCCGCATGATAAGACACGGAGAGACAGCCGATAACGGACCAGCAAGCCTTGTCATCCCGGCGGCAGGCCTTGGCACAAGAATGCGGATTGTGGACCCGGCCGTGCCCAAGGAAATGCTCCCCGTGGGCCACAAGCCGGCTATCCAGTATGCAGTCGAGGAAGGCATATCGGCCGGCATAGAGAAGATCATTATCATCATAAGCCGACAGAAAGAGATAATCCGGCGGTATTTTGAGGATAAAAGATTTGCAGAAAAAATGTTTCCCCGGGCTGTTGGGGAAGTTGAAAGAATCAACAGGCAATGCCGTGTCATATTCCGCTGTCAGGGAAAACCCCTCGGTGAAGCCGATGCCATAAGTTATGCCCGCGATATTGCAGGCGGAGGAGCCGTTGCCGTAATCTATCCCGACAACGTGTATGTCCCGGCTCCGGGGGCGCTTAAAATCCTGAAACAGGTTTACGGGAGGTATAAAAAAGATGTCATCGCCCTTGTACGGACAGGCAGTGACGATACCGCGGGGACAGGCAATTCAGGCAGGGTCGACACCGAACCGGTTGACGGCGTCCTGTTCCGCATAAAGAGATTTCATCCAAAGGGCGAAGGCCGTTTTATACCGCGCTTCAAAGGAGAACTCCGCGCCTGCGGGATCTATGTTTCAGGGCCTTATCTTTTTGAGTATATTGAAATGCTGAGGGATTCGGTCAAGGAAAAGGAATTTACCGATCTTCCGGTGCGGAGCCTTATTCTCACGGAAAGGGGAACCTTCGGGCACCTGATGCCCGGCAGGGTTTTTGACATCGGAAACCCCGACGGCTACAGACAATGCCTTGAATACACCTTAATGTTGCAGAAGCGGGCAGGAGAGTCCGCCGGGCAACATCTATAAAGCGATGAGATATCGGGAATATGCCTCTGTTGCGGGAAGTAACGGAAAGTGAAGTTAGAAAAGACGTCGATATGCGGTGCGGGATATGTCCCGAAGGAATCGCATATAAAGCTTTTCCGCCGGACTCTCCTGCCTGCAGGCGGTGTTTTTATGCAACTGTAAGATTTACATACATACCGGAAAGGAGGAAGATATGTCGAAGACAGGTGTTATCGGGGGAAGCGGGCTTTATGAGATTGAGGGGTTTGTTTTAAAGAACAGGAGAAATATCTCCACCCCGTATGGGAAACCGTCGGACCGGTATCTTGGCGGCAGGATCGGCGGAACAGAGGTGTTTTTCCTGCCGCGTCACGGCGCTCATCACGACATCCCCCCGCACATGATCAACTACAGGGCGAATATGTGGGGCTTCAGGAAGCTGGGGGTTGACAGGGTCTTGTCCATAAGCGCAGTGGGCGGCATCAGGAGTGGGCTGAAGCCGGGGGACATAGTCGTCCTTGAGCAGGTTCTGGATATGACGAAAAACCGGAAATCCACATATTACGACGGAAAGGACGGTGTGGTCCACATAGATTTTACAGAGCCTTACTGCCCCGAACTCGGCCGTATAATCCTGAAGGCCGGAAGGCGCAGCAGGGTTGCCCTCAAGAAGGGTGCGACATATGTGGCGGTGGAAGGCCCGAGACTCGAGACCGCCTCGGAAATAAAAAGCTTCGGTATACTCGGCGGGGATGTCGTGGGCATGACCGGAATGCCCGAGGCTGCCCTTGCGAGGGAGCTGGAGATATGCTATGCCGGAGTGTCGGTGGTCGCCAACTACGCAGCCGGTATGAGCGGCACGAAACTTACCGTAGCCGAGGTGATGGATGCCATGAAGGGCTCAACGGAGAAGATCAAGCGCCTCCTGAAGGCGGTCTTTTCTCTCATGCCCGCGGAGAGAAACTGCCCGTGCAAAGACGCCCTTAAAGATGCGAGGATATAAACCCGGATACAAGGCGGCAAGGCCTGTTCCCACCTTACAGGGGCATAACTGCGCCGGGAGGGCAGGGGGGAGCCGGAGGTTTTACGCCTGGCCCTCCGGCCGGCTTATGCAACATTAAGGTTCCTTTTCCATTTCCATGGTATCTATAATTTCCGTTATCTTATCTGCAATCAGTTGAATCGCCTTTTCACCCTTTTCCCTGCTCGCCTTTGCGGGATTGCCCCATACACCGCCGGGCCAGCACCTGAGCTTGTCCTTTACCACAAACGGGCTGGTCTGTACCGGATACTCCTCCGGGGAGGTGCCTTTCACCAGCCCGGGCGCAATGGCGAGGATGATGGATGTCTCTATCTCCCCTGCATGCAGATCCCCCGGCGTTTCCGCAAGCCCGGCAAGCTCCTTGTTCAGGATGTAATACGGAGATACAACCGCCATCTTGATCCCCTCGAGTTCCTGGACCAGAATCTCCGCTGCTTCCCTTAAGGCGGACATGTGAATGCCGCCTCCGTGGCCTGATATCAGAATAAAGTTTCTCAGGCCCTTCCTGTAGGCGTCTATTACCAGGTCGGATGTCAGTCTCCTGAGTGTTTCCGCGCTTATGCTGATCGTGCCGGGGTGCTGATACGTGGTGGTGCATACACCGTAGTATAAAGGCGGTGCAAGGAATATATCCCTTTTCCCTGTCGCACGCTTGAGAACCTCATATACAATCAGGGTGTCCGTGCCCAGCGGAAGATGACGGCCGTGCTCCTCAACCGTGCCGAACGGAAAAACGATCGTCTTTGTTTTTTCAAGGTGTTTTTTAAAGTCGGCCATTGTGATGTTTTCAAGAATCATACCCCGCCCTCCTGAAAGTATTTGTTGGATTATTTTACCTTACAGCGGCGTAAAAATGCCGCCTGCGGGCAGGGGAGTGTGCGGCGGGTTTTACGGCGGACTCTCCTGCCTGCTTATGCAACACTAAGGTTTATACCCGAATCCAGAAAAGAGCTGCCCGGACCGGAAATATTTTATTGACAGGACACGGATTCTCTGATAGGATTTTTCTAACATTACACTCAAAACACTCAAAAAGGAGGAGGCAATGGCTGCAAAGAGCAAATCAATGAAAAACAAGGTCACAGTGAAAAATGTCAAGCAGAAAAAGACGGACAACGCATTCATGAAGCCGGTGCAGATCAGCGATGCCCTCGCAAAGGTGGTCGGCAGCAAACCCCTTCCAAGAACGGAGGTCACCAGAAAGCTCTGGATGTACATCAAGGAGCATGACCTGCAGGACAAGGCGAACAGGAGAAACATCATCGCCGACGCCAACCTGAAGGCCGTATTCGGGGGCAAGAAGAAGGTCTCGATGTTTGAGATGACAAAACTCGTCAGCAAAAACCTGACGGCGATCCAGTAGCAGGCTCAGGCCGTAACTCATTGATAAGTAAGCCACTGGTTTGACCAGTGAGACTTGAAAAGGTTTGACCTTAGATGATTTAGTAAAATAAACCTCCAGAGAGGCTTGACGGTAAAGAAAGGCAAACTGGAGGTTTA
>JALSHG010000063.1 GCA_026982355.1 Thermodesulfovibrio sp. | reverse complement strand
TTTTATCTCCGAGGCATAGGGCGTTGCCCTGTTTATAACACGGGTTGGGGGGGAAACCGGTTGCTTTTGTTTCTTTATTTTCCTGAGCCGGTTGCCTGTCATCTTGACGTAATCCTGTAAAAAAACGGTCTGTAGATTAAGACTCGGCTTTAAATAAAAAAATCACCGCCAATCTGTGAAAATCTGCGGCCGGATAATATGTTCCGGCCCGGCTTCCTTCCGCATCCACACTATCACGAATTCAAGGGGTATGAACACGCCGGACAGGCGTGTGCAGCACAACCAGCCGTTGAACCGTGAACCTGTGGAATCACTGAGACTTGTTTTTTTAAGTTCCTGCTGATATTCTGTTGTTATATGGTTCAGATGGAACAGAAATATTTACGGGAGGAATTTTTTTATGGGAGAAGCATTGATCAAGCTTCAGATAGAAAGTATTGAACAGCAGTTGAAGGTGTTAAAATCCAAAATAGCCTCCGCCAAAAAGATGAAGACCCTGTCTGATCTCTATGGGCTTTACAGCGGTAAGATGGATTTTTCCATGGAAGAGATCAGGAAATATGAATACTCTTCCAAAGATAAACCATGACTTATATTGTTGATACCCATATTTTCATATGGTTCCTGGATAAAAATAAGAGACTGAAGCCCGATCATTATCGGATATTAACCAAAAGAGACAATAAGTTTGTCTTTTCTGCAATTGTGCTGGCAGAGATTAAGCATCTTATATCCCAAAAACGGATAACTGTAAATTTCAAAAAAGTTATTGAGTATCTCGGTGCATCAGAAAATTGCATAATTTATCCTGTAGATGAGGATGTTGTTGAGAATATGCCGGAAGGGCTTGATATTCATGATGCCTTGATTGTTGCCACAGGACTTGTATATAAAAATATACTTGGAGAAGAAGTAAAGATACTCACTGAGGACAATGAAATAATAAAGTCTGATATTCTTCCCGTTGTTTAACAGAGCATCGTCAAGCGCCAGGAGTTAAATGACCCGATAGTTTGAAGGGGAAAAAAGTTCCGGGTTCAAAGTTCAGAAGACAGGCCGGGCTTCCGGCCCGGCTTCCTTCCGCATCCACACCTATCACGAATTCAAGGGGTATGAATACGCCGGACAGGCGTGTGCAGCACAACCAGCCGTTGAACCGTGAACTTTGATCCCGCTATTGTCAAATCGGGATTTTCATTACCCCCTCTCCTGATTCATAGAGCAGACTCCGGAGGGACAGACGCTATCGGGCTTACAGGCAAAGCCCTGAGAGATTGCTTGAAAACTATCTCGCATTCAGACACGTTGTAAGAAATATCTACGGTTTTGAGATAGACAATGAGAGACTACAGGCCCTGATAGAGAAAATATACGGCGTGCACGAGAGGTTCAGTGAGAGGATGCGGGAAGCAGGATTTGGTATCCGGCCTTGTTGCTGTAAGAGATTAAAAACGGCTGTTGCTGGCTGTGAGCTCCAATCTTTGCTCCCTGATAACACAAGACCAGCCAATCCATTGATCCCGCGCCTTGCATTTCAGTGCGGCTGCCGGCCGGCTCAGCAAGGCAAGCCGGTCGCCTTTGTTTCTTTATTTTCTTGAGCCGGTTGCCTGTTATCTTGACGCAGGCCTGCCCCAAATGTTGCAGACTCCTCTGCTCGTTTATGCCACATTAAGGAGCCTCTTGCAGAAGAATGAAAATGCTTGTATATGTCATTTCGACCGGAGGAGAAATCTTCTGGTATCGATGAAGTGTAAGACCCCTCCCTCCGCTGCAGGCGACGGACGGAGGACTTTTGCAAGAACCTCAAGGCGTATTGAAAAGGTTGTTTCAGGGTGGAGACGGGACGGGATTGCGACCGGATGCTGACGATGGACAAGGGGGGTATGCGCGGGCCCTGATGAAATCCTGAACAAGCGGCCCCTGTTTTACAGGGGCCGCTTATTCAGCTTTACAGTTTTATGATATTCGTTGCCTTCGGGCCCTTTTCCCCTTCCACGATATCAAAGCTCACGGCATCGCCTTCGGTCAGGTTCTTGAAACCTTCGCCCTTGATCTCGGAATAGTGGGCAAAGACATCCGGGCCGCCGTCATCCTGGGTTATGAAACCGAACCCTTTGGATTCATTGAACCATTTTACAGTTCCGTTTGACATGTTGAATTACCTCCTTGCGTGATACACTGAATTACGCGTGTGAATTCAGCCATTAATAAAAAGTGCCACAAAGCATAAGGTCTTTGTGGCACCGGGTGTTACAAAAACTCCTAAAACTTCGCCTTAATGATGCCATTTTTTATGCTTAAATGTCAAATTATTTTAATCCTCGAATCTGGCCATGAAGTTTTCGTACAGATTCTTCAGGTATGCCTCTTCCTCTTCAGGGTCAAGCTCCTCGAACCTGTCGGACCTTGTCACGACTTCCCCGGGGATTTCCTCAAGGAACCTTGAGGCGACCGACGGCACCCTCCTGCCGTATTTTAATCTGTATTCCGTGTATGTAATGAAAAGCTCTTTCATGGCCCTTGTTATTCCCACATAGAAGAGCCGCCTTTCTTCCTCAACGGATGAAACGCTGTCCAGCGATTTCCTGTGCGGGATGATTTCCTCCTCCACACCCGCTATGAATACCACGGGAAACTCCAGCCCCTTTGAGGAATGGAAGGACACCAGGGTCACGCCCCGCCCGTTTTTCTCTTCCTTTTCCCCGACCAGGTCCGCGAGGGCCATGGTCTCGAGAAAGCCCTGCAGTGTCGGTGAATTCTCCACGGACTCGTAACGGGTTATGGAGGCGATCAATCCGTCGAGGTTCTCCATTCTCCTGAGAGCCGCCTCGGGGGTCTTGTAGAGACGGCCGATGTAATCCCTGTACCTGATGTCTTTCAGCAGGGAGCCGAGGGTGTCACCCATGTTACCGCCCTTTCCGAACATCTCCCTGTAACGGCTGACAATCGCGGAAACGGACTCGGCCGAGGCCGCCGCCCTCCGGCTGAGCCCGTCAATATCGCCCGCCCTGCCGAAGGCATCAAGCAGGCTTGTGGAATTCAGGCGTGCGGATTCGGAGAGGATGCGGAGGGCCGAGGGGCCGATGCCGCTCCTGGGAGCGCCGGCCGCCCTCAGGAGGCTCATGTCGTCGGAGGGGTTTGCTATTATCCTGAGCCAGGCGGTTATATCCCTGACCTCTTTGCGGTCGAAGTAACTTGTTCCGCCGACCACTGAATAGGGAATCCTCTGCCTCCTCAGGGCCTCTTCAAACGGCCTTGAAAAGGTGTTCGCCCTGTATATAACGGCAATATCCTCAGGC
The DNA here is from genome assembly GCA_026982355.1 of Thermodesulfovibrio sp. Classification (GTDB taxonomy): domain Bacteria; phylum Nitrospirota; class Thermodesulfovibrionia; order UBA6902; family UBA6902; genus JAADFS01. The sequence continues at coordinate 12,482 of JALSHG010000063.1, read as the reverse complement.
CGGATATTCCTTGAGGCGCAAATCATCGCTATCCTGTCTGCGACCCATTCCGCCTCCTCTTCGGTGTCAACGGCCCTGAAGATATTGACCTTCGGGCCCATGCCCCTCTCCGTCCAGAGGGATTTTTCCATACGCTTTATGTTGTTCCTTATCACGCCGTTGGCGGCCTCCAGTATATGGCCGAAGGAGCGGTAGTTCTGTTCGAGCCTGACCGTGACCGTTCCGGGGAAGTCCCGCTCGAAACCGAGAATATTGGAGATGTCGGCGCCCCTCCAGCCGTATATGGACTGGTCGTCGTCCCCCACCACGCAGATGTTTCCCCTGTCACCGGCAAGCAGCCTGAGAAACTCGTACTGGATGCGGTTTGTATCCTGATATTCATCCACCATTATGTACCTGAACTTCTCCCTGTACTTTCCGCAGACAGCGGGATGCTCGTTGAATAGCTTCAGCGTAAGCAGCAGAAGGTCATCGAAGTCAAGCGCGTTCATGGACTTCAGGACCTCGCGGTAGCGGGGATAAACAAGCGGGAATGCCTCCCCGGCGGGGTCACCGGGGATGGGAGCGCGGAGCGCGCTGAACCTGTTCTTTGTCATGCTGACCAGCTCGAGGATGGATTCGGCCCTGGCGCTTTTATCATGGAACCTGATATCCGACATGATGTTCCTGATAACTGAGATCTGATCCGTGGTGTCGTAGATGGTGAAATCCTTTCCGTATCCGAGGGGTTCTATGTCCTTTCTCAGTATCCTCAGGCAAAGGGAATGAAATGTCGAGACAACCGGGCTCCCCTTTGAGCCTTTCAGCATTGACCTCACCCTCTCCCTCATCTCCCTCGCAGCCTTGTTGGTGAAAGTGACCGCCAGGACCGAGCCTGCCGGTATCCCGGTATGTATGAGGTACGCCGCCCTTGTGGTTATGACCCTTGTCTTGCCTGAACCGGCGCCGGCAAGTACAAGGAGAGGCCCGTCGGTATGCATCACCGCCTCTTTCTGTCTCGGGTTCAGCCTTGATATCTCACTGTATATGTCCATGTGCATCTCATCCACGCCCCGCGGGACCGTCTATATTAAACGCTCCGGCGGCATAAAGGCAACAGGATGAACCGCCGGAGCGGCGGCGAAAAACCGACCGGCCGCTCTCTATGGAATGCGCTTGCACCGGTTATGAGTCACGGGCCGGGGATGAATAAACCTCACGGTTGCATAAAAATACCGCCCGCGGGCGGGGGGGCCGGAGGTTTTACGGCGGGCTCCCCCTCAGGCTTATGCAACATTAAGGTAAAGGCGCCGCCCGCCTACAGTATATCGTCTTCTTTCACGTGTCTGAGGTATTCATCCCATTCCATGGGAACGGCGTGTTTCTTTTTGCTGTTGCATTCCCTGCAGGCAGGGACGATGTTGTTCTTTGTTGATTTGCCTCCACGTATCAGGGGCACGATATGGTCCATGGTCAGTTCGCCGGGCGGGACGGTACGCCCGCAGTAGTAACACCTGCCCTCCGAGCATTTCCGCTTCCACCACCGGCTCCGCCGGAGTTCCCGCGCCTTCCGCCTCTCCTGCCTGATTTCCCGGTCGGTGACCACCGGAGTAAAATAATCCATCACTCTAACAGGATAACAGATATTTAATTTCTTATCACCCGGTATCTGGATTAAGCCGGCCTGACCTTCCCCCTTCAGGGAAGGGGGAGGAAACAGAGTTTATCGGATCGCCTCATCCTGGCACCCGAGCATCTTGCTCTGCAGGGAGATCGGAAGAATGTTTTCGGTCTCAAGTATGCTGCCTGTTGACTGTTGCGAGAAGCCCTTTGCGGTACCGCCTTCCGTAATATGCCCGCCTATGGAAGAGGGAACGCCGGCGCCGAGCTTTTTGACTCTTGCAATAAGGCTGAACTGTCCGCCGCTCAGGTCTTCCTGCTGTTTGAAAACATATTCACTGTAAGCCGTGCCTGTCTCGTAATAGACCGCGTAGACATTGCTCTCGCCTTCGTAAGAACATGAATTTTCTCCGGGAATGTAGGTGGACCACAGAACGAGACCGCCGAATACAAGGGGTTTGCTGATGACCCTTTCTCCATTATGGGCCAGGGCTTCACCGGTAAAGTCGGCATCTTCAACAAGATTCTTGAAATACATCACCCATCCCTTGCAGCCGTATGAACCTGTCAGGAGGTTCGACCATGAAGAGACGGTTCCCGCACAGGCGCCTGCCGTGCCCGCAACGCTTCCGTCCGTCCCCACCGTCGCCCGCGAGACGTCCAGCAGGTCCGTGCCTGTATATGAGACGGTGCAGCTTCCGTCCCAGCAGCCGTCTTTGATTGCGTAAAAACCTCCCGTGTCGGTCTGGTTGTTGTCGGAGGCGCCCATGAATTGTCCTGTGCCGAAATAGACCCATAAGTTTGAGTTGTCGTCCATTGCCGCGGAGGAGGCCGCCGTGATTCTCTTTGCATCATCATTGGTGCCGGCGATTACGTTTATGTCCGCAACCGTCGAGACTTGCCACAGGGCCGGATTTTCCTGTGATCCCCCGGCCGTGGTAATCCTGCGCAGGACGGCATTGCGGCCTGCGCCCCGGCCGTGGTTTTCGCCGATGTATATCACATCCACCTGATAATCCAGGTTGACATCAACACTGATCGGGTCGGCCATGAATGAATTTGTGCTGCCGGTGGGTATCTTCCAGAAATTCCTGTTCTCAATCCACTCACTGACGACTCCGTTGTTGCCGCCGGATATCTTCAGGACAAATATGTTCCCGTTCTGGAACTCTGTCAGATCAGAGGTTGCATCGTAGTCCGTTGCGCCGGAGCCGAATACGGCATACCAGTTGTTGCCCACCTTGGCCACTGCCGGATAAGACATGCTGAGGCCGAGATCAGGGTCTGAAAACGTCCACAGCAGCCTTGGATTCAGGGGGTCGGTAATGTCAAGCGCAAAATACTCGGGGGAGGCGCTGTAGGAAGCATTTCCGGATGTCCATTCTATCTTTTTCCCGCCGTAATTGAACCCCCCTATAAGTATCGTTCCCCACTTGTTTACATGGACCGAGTCCGCATTGAAGATTTTGACATCCGCCACTTTCGGTTTTAAGTCTACATAGTAAACATGCGTATACTCGGGGTCTGTAAGCCACTTCAGATGAGGCAGCAGCCCGCGGGGTATGAATGCCCACAATTCCTGTCCGAGTTCACGGCTTCCGGATATGCACTCACCGTCGCTGTCCACATCAGGATAATATCTGCGCTCTGCTTCATCATAACAGCCGGCATTGAATGCGTGAAGCATCCCGTCATTTGCGCCTGCATAGACCACCTGTCTTCTTTTCAAGTATGTCTTTCTGAAGGCGGTATAGGAGCTGTCGCTGTACAGAAGGTCCATATTTTCCATTGGTTGTCCCACAACCGTGGGGTCCGAATGGATTATGTCGCCGAGCTTCCACACGTTGGTTGAGGTTATGCCGCCGACGGTAAGGGTGATGCTTCTTTCCCTGTATCCGCTTATATCCTCTCCGCGGATCCACCTGATAATCCTGGCTGCTTCGGGGATATCGGCGGCCCTGAGATACGGCTGCAGCCCGGCGCTGTTGCCTACATGAAAGTTGCCCGGAGAGGGATTCCCCTGGATATTCAGACCTGTTGTGAAATCATATCCGCTCAGAGTGGTATATATCTTTCTCCGGGCAGGGTTGTTCTCCCACAGCCAGCGTCCGCCGTCCCAGATCGGCCTTATGCTCTCAAGTCCTCCGGGCTCGGGGGAGGACGGGCATGTGTATGTGGCCCCGTTGTCCGTTGTGGCGCATCTGTAGACCTCGGTTCCATTCTCCGGAGAGTAATCCATTTTTATAACGGGATCGGAGTTATCAAGTTTGCCGGCTGTCCCCGCGTCTTCTCTCAGGTTTCCGTACTTGTCGACAAACAGCGCATGGATAAAGCCGCGCCACTTGCGTATGCCGTCGTCTTCCATTTTTTCAGGGATAAAATACGCCTGGTAAACAGCGCCTTCGCCGTCCCGCTGGTTCACTAAAACGCTTGCGGCGGTGCCCGAGGATGTACGCTTGAGGGCGTCATACACGGCGTTTATAAGCGCCGCCTCAAGCTGATAGCCGTCTTTTGCCTCGAAAAAGTTGTCGTTGTTTGCATCTTTGTCACTGTCGTACTCCTTTTCAAGGTCGGGCAGGAAATTGCCGTTGCTGTCCGTGAATCCTCCGTTCCTTGCCGCACCCCCCGCGTTCGTATCCGTTAAAGGATCGTGATCCTCGCCGGGCCAGTTCAGCAGCCTCCTGCCGTCCGGGGTATTGCCTCCGAAATTCACATAGATAAAATAATGGGTGAGATTCTGATCGTACCTGTCGGCATCAAGCCCGAAGTCAGCGACATCATCCCTGAGGTCCCTGTATGCGCCGTTCAGATAATCGGTATGACCATAGAGGGCGACGTTGTCGATAAAGTGTGAGCCCTCGAGGTCCGGGGCCCAGAAATAGTTCAGAAGCGCCCCGTCGACAGTGGTGGTCGTATCAGCCCAGGCAGGCGGGTTTGTCGGAGAATCAGCGTATATGGGGCCGTATCCCCTGAGAAACGCCGGGATCTCCAGGTCCGCGGTGGGCTCACCGTCCGTGATGGTGATTACAAAGCTCTTGGCGCACGGTTCCCATCTTGTGCCGGAAGAAGGATCGATTGCATAGTTGTAGGGGTCAGCCTCATTGCCGACGGGATAAGAGCCCGTGGCATAGGTGTTTGAAGGGTATCTCGGTCCCGTGGGGCCGGTTGTGCCGTCCTGCGCGAAGTATCCCGTCGCCGTCCAGAGGGACTCGGCAATGGGTGTGGATGATGTAAAGGGACTGTCTGCAATCGTGTTCACTATTTTGTCTTTTACCGCCTGGTAATATCCGACGGGAACCACCACTGTTCCGCCGTCTACCTGTATTATCTGGCCTCCTCCGGATGCTCCCGTTTCCCCCCTGCAGTTGCCGCCGCCGTCATCTTCTATTGTACCGTCGGTCATCAGTTCAAGACCCCACCTTACGCTTCCGCCCACCCTCTGAAACACACCCTCGGGCTCGGTGTCGCTGTGTATAATGATATAATACGTGGTTGAATTAACGGTGAAATAAGGGATCTCATCCGTATATGTGCCTGTGGCGTTATCAAAGGTGAATGTCAGGGGGCAGTCACTGTAGGGGGTGTAGTCCGCGGCATTCAGGTAGCCGTCTTCTGCGACACAGAGTTCCTTCTCATAACCTTCAAGCTTAATGTGCGCCGCCTTTCCGAGGATGTCGTTGGGATGCCCTCCGGTTATGCCGGACCTTGCCCTTGTCCTTCCGCCGACAAGCGCCTTTTTCAATATATCGGCCCTTCTTGTCGTCAGCCAGTTCAGAAAGTTTCCGTTCCAGGGTCCGGCGGGGTCCTCGACAAACTCCCCTCCCGTGTACGAATAGTTTTTACCGGAGGCGAAATAACCATAGTATGTCTTTGACGGAGCAAACCCCTTGCTTGCCGGTATGGCGGCGCGCCCGCCGCCGGAAGTCCTTGCATTCCAGTTGAAATCATACGCGAAGTAATACTGGGAAGTTGAGATATCCAGGTTGAGGAGGACATTCGGCTTCAGCAGCCTGCCGCCGAAAGGCGGAAATGCAGTGTACTGCACTATACCCGGCTCTCCCTGTGAAAATGCATTGCCGTATAACATTGTGATAACAGCCGTAACGATTCCCGCTGAAACAAGAGTTCTGAAAAAAAATCCTGCTGTCTTATGAATATGTCCGCTTAATGTCTTCATATCTTTGTCCTCTCCTGTTATCTGTTTTAAGTATCCAAACTCATCTGTAGAGAAGCAAATTTGATGCTAAGGATAAAACGGCCTGATTTCAGAAGACTTAGCGCCGGTTGCTCTGATTGTTGTGGAGGATGTTATATAGAATTGTGTAATCCGTTACATAGTTGCCCTTACAGCGGTGTAAAAACACCGCCCGCGGGCAGGGGAGTCCGGTGGAGGTTTTACGGCGGACTCTCCTGCCGGCTTATGCAACATTAAGATGAATTTCTGTTATACTATCAGGCAAAAAGGACACCGCATGTACTTTCTGCCCATATCCCTTGCACTCTTTCTGATTTTTCTCCTTCTCACGCCGTTTCTCCTGTTCATGCTTCCGGCTGTCGCCTTTGCAAAACTGGGATTAAGCCCCGCAGCGGGTCTTGTGTTTTTCTTTTTCTGTCTGGCGGGAAGCCTGATAAACATACCGGTTTACAGGAAGGAACTCGATTATTATGAAGAACCCGATGATATAACCGAGGTCTTCAGCAGGTTCTTCGGGATAAGGGTGCCCGAGGTGCATGAGAGGATTATCGCGATCAATCTTGGAGGCGCCGTCCTGCCAGGATTATTGTCACTGTATCTGCTTCCGATGGTGAATCCCCTTTCCGCATTGCTGGCAACCGCGGTGACCGCCGTTTTCTCCTACTATTTGAGCAAGCCCGTGAGAGGAGTCGGCATAGTGATTCCCGCCTTCATCCCACCGATTATCGCCGCAGTCGCTGCACTGACATTTGCCGGGAAGGCGGAAGCGCCTGCCGTTGCATACATATCGGGCGTCCTGGGGACACTGATAGGGGCCGACCTGCTGAGGCTCCATCAGTTGAAGACATTCCGCCTGTCTTTTTTGAGCATAGGCGGCGCCGGGGTCTTTGACGGCATTTTCGTAGTTGGTATAATATCAGTGTTGCTGGCATGACGTCCTGTCGGAACATACCGACAACAATCTGTTTTCCCGGCCGGGAAAACACTGAACATTCTTCCTGAGGAGGACGAACATGAAAGAACTCGACAGACACGAAGCCTTTGAACTTGCCTCACCCTATCCTTACACACTGGCCGTTACACTGGATAAAAGGGACAGACCGAATATCATAGGCCTCTCATGGTGGATGTTCACCTCGTGGAGTCCCCTGATGATCGCGATCTCGGTGGGGCACGAGAGATATTCCCACGAGTGCCTTGAGCACCACAAGGAATTCGTGCTCTGTTTCCCCTCGGAAGGCCAGGAAAAGGACGCCTGGCTTTGCGGGACCAGGAGCGGAAAGAAAACGGACAAGTTCCAGGAGACCGGTTTCAAGCCCGTACACTCAAAGTTTGTAAGACCGCCCATTATAGACGGCGTCACGGTTGCATATGAATGCAGAATCGTGAATCAGGTGGAGACAGGAGACCACACGCTTTATATTGCAGAGGTGGCCGCGATACACGGCGATCCCGCAAAGGTTGATCATCTCTACTCAATACACTATACCAGGCTCATCAGTATAGGCTCAAAGGGGCATATCAGGCTGGACCTGCAGTATCAGTCCTGACCTCAATATTGCTTAACCTTACAGTGCCACAGTGCCATAAAAACAGCGGTAAAGGTTTTACGGCGGACTACCTTGCCCGTTTATGCAACATTAAGGATCCCCTGTCGAATACCTCCCCGGCCTGCTGATAATCACCATTCTGATAAAACCGTGTCCCTGCAACCAGACAGTCATTTTCCAGCATAATATCTCCTGATGAATTCCATGGTTTTTGCGGCTATCGCTGTATGGCTGAAATTTTTCAGCACGACCCGTCTTCCGTTTTCGGCTATTCTTTCCCTTTCTTCAGGGTTGTCAAGATAATATTGAACTTTATTCAACAAATCATCCTTGCTGTAAAACAGCACAATTTCCTCGTTTTCCCTGAAGTAGTTGGAGATATAATCTATATTCTCACCATTCTCAGGCCGGACATACTTTACCAACGGGAACCCCCCGCTTGCCAATATCTCAAAGGTACGTTCATGGAGCGGGATATTCGGATGGTCTGAAATTGAAATCCTGCTGCTTCCGTATATCTCTGAGAGTTCTTTTCCGTGACGGGCTATGCCCATATGATATTTTCTGAATTTTTCATGGTTGGACCATCCCCTGCCCCAGACCCTGATGTTTTTTGTGATACCGGAATCTATAATCCACTCCACGACCTTGCGCCGGTAAAATGCAAACATCATCAATGTGAAAAAACGAATGATGATATCCTTTTCCTTTTCATATAATAAGATTCCCCTCTCGAACATTTTGACGTCGAAAATCCTTCGAAAACTCCCGTCAAAAAAAATAAACTCTTCCCCTTCCGCCATCTCATTTATCTCGGCATATAGTTCATGGATAACTTGTTTTATGCCGATATCATCGTATTGTTCCAGAATAAAAGAAAACCTGTAAAATTCATCCCCTCCGGAGTTGTTAACGCTTACAACATCACATGCATACCGTTCATCCGGCGCTTCTGTTTTCATGAATATATTCAGATTCACACCATCGGGAGTATACAACACCCTGTCGCCTGACAAACCGAGCCTTTCCAGCTCCTCCGCCCACTCCTTAACCATGGATGATACGAACATGTTCCCGCACCTGGAGATATCGGTATGCGTTGAAATATCGCGATACCTCATTATCCACAGGAGATTCCGCCTGATTTCCTCATGTTCGAAAACAAGATCAACGGAATAATTCATGTGAAAGACGATATCGGGCCTGAATTCATATACAGCCTTGTAAATAGTCCCGTTGTTCATGGTTTCATAAGGCTTGCCTTCCGCCAGCAGCCTGGCCTGATAGCCCAGTTCAACGAACGCATCGTGCCAGTTCCTTACGATAAACTTGTTCAGTTCGGTTTCCTCCGAGGTTATCAGCATTATCCTGATATCCGAAGGGGATTTCGAAAACAATTCCCTGTAGTATTGATAATCCTTTTCTTTATAATATTCACGGAGATCGTCAAGGAAAAATTTCGCCTCCGCAAATCTCCGGAGAATCACGGAATCAATAATTGTCTTATATTCATCATTGGGCGGCAGGCTCAGGTAATAGTCCGGGGGAAGGACGAGTTCGTTTCTGAAAAATCCTTCCAGTTGTGATTTTATGTTTCCCGTAAAAAACAGAATCTTTCTGGTTTCCAAATGCCTTCTGAATTTTGAAAAATCTTCAAAGACAAGCAGGTAATAAAATTTCCTGATGTCTTTGTATACAAGGTACAGAACCGTGTTCCTTTCAAATACATCTATAATCAGATCGGTATTTGTAATATCCGCCATTAATATCCTTTTATCTTTCTGCTCATTCAGTGACACCGGGAAAGCGCCCCCGCAATCGGCGATGACCGGCATGTCGCGTTTGACCAGATCGAAATCCAGGTCAAGGCCGGCAAACAGTATCCCGTTTCTTTCCAGCAGTTGCAGGTTGTTGTCGAAGACTTCCCTGTAAGATGATTCAGCCGGTCTGATCAGGTATTCATAGACGATTTGCGATACGATCTCTTCCTCTACACCTTTTTGCCTGCATTCAAGTATATTTCTCATGGCGGATTTCAGATCGCGCTTCTGTATCAGCCACTTTATAAACAGCAGGCTGTACCCGACCGGGAAGAGTCCTGCGTGCTCATAATATGATATAATTCTCTGAAATGCCTCTCTCTTTGTCTCATCGGAGTCTATCGAATCAAGTATATGTTTTGCGGTCTTACTGTCATTATCTTCGCAGGCCTTATCCAGCCTGTGAAACACCTCCGGACTTTCGTCCAGGTAGTCCAGCACACTTGCAACGGCCTTCCTGTCATGCTCCGTCATTTTCAGGTCTTTGATTTCGTCTCTTTTAAACCATCCCCAGTCCTGTCCTTCATTGAGTCTGAGAGACGACTTGTCGCCGTCAAAAGGTGCGATAAAAAGATACATCCGGCTTTCTGCATCCGGGAACCTGATATCCCGTTCAATGAACAGTTTCTGGTTTTCAAGTTCATGATTTAATTCCTCCCTGGCTTCCCTTATGACTGCTTCCCCGGGTGTTTCACCTTCCTTTATTCCACCTCCGAAAAACCCCCAGTAACCCGGGAGGCGTTCCGCATCGTCGGTTCTGTGCTGAAGCAGTATCCTGTTAGCGGAATCATAAAGGATTATTAAAGCGGCCTTTGATTTCATTCGCTGACGGTCAGATAAAGTTTACATGCTCCGGAACATGTTTAATCTTCCAGAGAAATTCATTTATGTTATGTGTCTTGCAGTTGGAATAACACTGGCGGGTGTCTATGGTTTTAACCTTTTCCACGACTTCCCAGTACCTGTGGCTCCGAAGTATTTCCATGAAAGACTGTTTCACGAGGTCACCCATGCGGTATTCCTCCTCTTTATGTTCGAAAAACAGACCGCAGGGATACAGCCTGCCGTCACCGCTGGAGTACAGAAGAAAGGGTGAACCCAGGCAGCGGGCATAATTCCTCCAGCCCCGGTTTGTCACTTTATTCCATTTGACTATGACATTATACCCGCCTGAACTCAGGCTCTCGGCCTCTCTCAGGATGTCTGTAAACCCTTCATATTCTTTAAGCCTGTCATACACGCCTAAAGCGCTTTCCTTTGTATCGCTGCACTGTTTGATTACGAGATAATCAACACCGAGTTTCCTGCCAAGCCTTGCAAGCGGGACAACCTGGTCGATATTCGCGGGAATCAAAACCATCTGAAGGCCGATTGTAATCTTCAGATTCCTTCTGCATTTTGTATCAACGCAAAACTGTATTTTCTTCAATGCGGTTTCGAACTCCCCGCTGCAGTGAATCCTTTTGTATGCCTCATCCGAGGCAGCGCTGATATTAAATCTGATCCATGTCATGTGTTGAAGCGCCTCCTCTCCGTCGCGCCCGGTATCAAACAACACGCCGTTGGTCCCGAGCGACATGTCCACTCCCGACCTTTTCCCTTCAGCTATGGCTTCATACACATGCGGATTCAAAAGCGGTTCCGCCTCGCCGATGATGGCCATGGACCTTACCCCTGCCTCGCCTGCCTCCCTCATGTAGCGGAGCAGCGGTTCCCTGGGGAAATATATTTCCCTCCCCTTCATATAAACATTACCCTGAAGTCCGCCGAAACAGTAAATACACCTGAGATTGCATCCCTTGCTCAGTCCGACGTCGATATGCAGAGGGGCTATTCTTTCACCTCTCTGCCAGTCAAGCACCCTGTCAAGGTGCCAGTAAAGTTTGTGGCCGTCCATTAAATATCTGTCCGTCATGCCGTCTTCCTTTTCATGATCTTTTCAAGCCCGAGGCAGAAGTCTTTTACGGCATCGCGCCATGGTCTCAGGGGGGATATCTTTTCCGACCTGATCGGTGTATACGTATTCTTTCTTGCCCCGGAAGGGAATTCCCTGTGTGACGCCCTCTGAATTTCAACGTCAAGTTCAAGGCACTTTTTCATCTCGGCCATAAGGTCATAAAGCGACGCCTTGCCCTCATTCGCCATATGGTAAACTCCATACGGGGCTGAAGCATCGAGGACTCTTTTAATTCCCATTGCAATATCAAGTGAGTAAGACGGTGAGGATACAATATCATCCGAAATTCTGAGAACCCTGCAGCCTTCCCTTACTCTTCTCAACATCTTTTCAACAAACTGAGAATCCCTGCCGGTCTCACCAAATAAGACAGATATCCTGAATATGTAATAAGTTCCGGCTATCGCGCTTATAAAGCAATCGCCGCCGTATTTTGTAAAACCGTAAATATTGACAGGAGCAGGGATATCTGATTCGACATAATAGTCTCTTTTTTCATCATCAAAAACTGCATCTGTACTGAAATGAACAAGCAAAAATCCCGTCTCTCTCGACAGCTCTGCCAGGAGCCTGGGATAAAGCGCATTCAACAGCAAGGCCTTTTCGGGCTCTTTTTCGCACCGGTCTATGCCCAGAAAGGCAACCGTGTTTATTACAATTTCGGGACGATTATCTTTTACGAGATTCCCGACCTCTTCGAAGTTGCATGCATCAAAATCCAGGCTGTTTTTGCAGATCAGCTCATAATCGCCCTCAAAGGCTGTTCTTACGGCGCTGCCCATTTTACCGCTGCTTCCCAGGATAAGAACTCTTTTCATGTTGTCTTGCAGCGGCATCAAAATGCCGCCTGACCGTTCACCTTACAGCTGAAAATTCCGCAACTCATTTCAACATAATTCATAACCGAGCTGGAGAAGAAACCTTCCCGCAACGGAGTTGAACGTATCTCTGTTGGATTGCGTGAAATGGTTGCACCAATCACCGGCTATGCCTTTTCTTTTTATATCCGCACCGGTTTTTCCCTTTTTCATAATGGTCTTTGAATCTTTATCAAATGAAGTCGCCAGGATTATTTCTTCGACTCTGCCGCCCGGTGCATCGAGTCCCAGAAAGTCTGCTATACACGAGATGGAATCGTGTTTATTGTACACTAAATTTTCAAAAGACATGAACAGAACAGGGATGCCTTTCTCCGCAAATTCGAGCCAGCCGTTTATCCAGCTTGCCATTCTTAAAGGGGTGGCTATTCCACCTGCATAGTAAAATGACACCAACTGGTCTCTCGGGTCGCGGTAATTAACAATAATTTTATACCCGTTGTTTTTAAGGAAATCAAAACAGGCCTCCTCTGAAGCAAAATG
>JALSHG010000062.1 GCA_026982355.1 Thermodesulfovibrio sp. | reverse complement strand
AAGTTATGATTCCGTTGAGGGACACGCCAAGCTGGGGGAAACACTCAGCGACGCCGCCGGCAGGTTCGGCAGGGGCGGCGGGAAAAACGAGGTTGCAAAGGGTTACGGCGAACGCCACAACATCGAGCTCGAGACGGAAAAGAGACTCATAAAAACAATAGCAAAGGATATAAATTCTTTAATCACCCGGGAGCAATGCAGGAAATGGCATCTCGCCGCCGGTGAAAAAATAAACAAGAGGATCATAGAAAACCTGAAACCCGAAGTAAGGGCCAGACTGGACAAAAACATAACAGCCGACCTGACGGGGATGGACAAGTCGGAAATCCTGAATATTTTCAGATAGACCTTGAAGGCTCTTGCAAAAGTCCTCTGTGTGTCACCTCCAGCGGAGGGAGAGGTCTTGTAACTCATCGATATCAAAAGATTTCTCCCTCCGGTCGAAATGACATATGCAGGCATTTTCACACTTTTGCGAGAGGCTCATTAATGTCGCATAAACGTACACGGGAGTCCGCCGGTATTTCATGCCACTGTAAGGCAAAGGAAGGTGAAAGCGCTGTGCGTGCAGCCGGTGCAAGGCATTTCAGGTGTGAGATTCTCTCCTGGAACAGTGTTGCGAGGGATGCGAAAACCCTCTCCGGCATGATAAGGAATGCAGGGTTTAATCCCTCCATTGTCGTGGCCATAGGCAGGGGCGGGCTTGTACCGGCAAGGATACTCTGTGATTACCTGCACATCAAGGATTTAACCACCATAAAGGTGGAACACTGGGGAATCACCGCCACGCCCGACAGGAAGGCCGTAATGAAATTCCCCCTCTGCGCGGATATAAAAGGCAAAAATGTCCTGCTCGTTGACGACACCACGGACACCGGCGACACTCTCAGACTCTCTGTGGAGTATTTGAGAACTTTCGATCCCGGAGACCTGAAGACGGCGGTGCTTATCCACAAGACAGCTTCCGGTTTCGTGCCCGACTTTTACGTGAGAAAGATTGTGAAATGGCGCTGGGTCATCTTCCCGTGGCACATATGGGAAGACATGGCAAACCTGGTTAAGAAAATAAAGGACTCCGGCGTGTCTTCAGAGGAAGACATCCGCAGCGAGCTGAAAAACAGGTATTCCATCAAGGCAAAGCCTGCCGCGGTTAAGGAGATACTCTCGGAACTGAAGCGATAAGGATAACATGATATCCATGGAAGATTTCATAAGGGGCATTCCCAAGGCCGAGCTGCACCTGCACATTGAAGGCACCTTCGAGCCGGAGCTGATGTTTGCGGTTGCAAAGAGAAACAACATCCGGCTCAGGTACGGATCCGTTCAGGAGATCAGGGCGGCCTACGAGTTCACCGGTCTGCAGGATTTCCTCGACATCTACTATGAAGGCGCGGGGATATTAACCACAGAACAGGACTTCTACGACCTTACCCTGGCATATCTCCGCAAGGCCCGCTCACAGAATGTCCTGCACAGCGAGATATTCTGCGACCCCCAGACACACACGGCGCGGGGCGTTAAATTTTCAACGGTCATGGAGGGGATTCACAGGGCCATAACGGACGCGGCTGAAGAATCCGGCATCTCCGCAAGATTAATAATCTGCTTTCTCAGGCATCTTGATGAGTCAGCAGCCATGGAAACACTTGATGAGGCCCTTGCCTACAAGGACCGCATAACCGCCGTGGGGCTGGATTCCACGGAGATCGGCCATCCCCCGTCGAAATTCAGGGGGGTGTTCGACCGGGCGCGCGGCGAAGGCTTTCTGACAGTGGCCCACGCAGGCGAGGAAGGACCTGCGGAATATATAAGGCAGGCCCTGGACCTGCTGAAGGTCTCCCGCATAGACCACGGCATCCGCTGTCTTGATGACACGGCACTGATAGACGAACTGGCGCGCCGCCGGATACCCCTGACCGTATGCCCCCTGTCAAACCTCAGGCTGAGGGTAACCGGCGCCATGGAGTCCCATCCTGTCGGGGAAATGATGCGGAGAGGCCTCATGGTTACGATAAATTCCGATGACCCCGCCTATTTCGGCGGTTACGTGAATGAAAACTACCTCGCCGTTGCAAGGGCTTTCAATATGACGAGAGAGGATATCGGCAGGCTCGCAAAAAACTCCTTCACGGCATCTTTCCTGAGCGGGCGGGAGAAAGACAGGCTGGCGGCGAAAGTGGATGAGTATATGAATCAGTACGGATAGTGTCCGTAACGCCCAGTATTATCCCGCCTCCATCTCTTTCCTGCCTTCCTGGGAGGAATACATGTGGACATTCAGAAAGGCGCAGTACTTCCTGTATTCCTCGATATAGGAGCTGAGCTCTGAAGGGGAATTGATTCCGAATTTTTTCAATTCATTCAGAATTTCTTTTTCCGTAAGTGATACCATCTTAACTATTAAGTCTTCCGACACGTATCCTCGCCGGCAATGGCACCTTCCCGCTCTGCGTGGATACAGGCATGCCGTGCGGCCGGACAATGTCCGCTGCGGTCAATAACTTTCAGATTATAAAATGGAATTTCTTACTGTCGAAAAAAACGCTATATATTCACATAAGCGTATATGAATGTCAAGAATTATTGCGTTTGTTTATACGGTCTAAAATATTTTTTATATGTCCCGGGTTTCGGGGCCCCCGGGAGAGCCTGCCGCAGAACGGACCTGCTCCGCCGGGGGCGAAGTTTTAACGGCGGCCGTACGGTCGTGAGGCAATTATAACCTGTTGTTTTGTGGTAATATACAAAGGGTTTTCAGGGGAAAACCGTAAAAGCGGTCTTTTTCAAAGGAGACGGATTCATGGAGACGGAGAATTCCGGCAACAAAACGGCCAGGCGTGTGTGGGGTTCGCTGCCCGCCCTGTTCCTTGTCCTGCTCATAATCGTCATTGTAGTATTGTTCGTCCGCATCAGCAGCGAGCGCGGGCGCCTTCAGGCCGAGAGGCTCGCCGCGCTTCACAAGGGCCGCCCGCCCGTGAACGTGGTGGTTCTTGACCTGAGGCCGATGCCCATACGCGACCGCCTCGACCTTCCGGCCCGGGTGGAGCCGTGGGTTGAGCTGAGGGTGGCCGCGGAGGTGCCGGGCAGGATAGTGGAGGTTGCAGCAGAGGAAGGGGATTATGTAAAAAAAGGCCGGCTTCTCGCCCGCATTGATACGCGTGATTACGGGAATGAGCTCGAGAAAATCCGCGCGGAATACGAGCTTGCCGGGAAGACCCTCGCGCGTACGAAAAGCCTCTACAGCGAGGGACTGGTAACCCGGGAACGGCTCGACAGCGACACGGCAAGGGTTGAGGCCCTGCTGGCCTCCATGAAAAACGCGGAGCTGAGGCTCGCAAGATGCAGCGTCCGTGCCCCTGTCCCGGGTATACTAAACCGGGTTGACGCGGAAAAGGGACTCTACATGAACACCGGCGATACAGTGGCCATGATACTTGACATAGATCGTATCAAGGTTGTTGCCGGCATACCCGAGTCCGACGTGGATGCGGTGGGAAGGCTCGAATCCTTTGACCTGACGATAGATTCGCTGGGCGGAAGGACCGTGAGGGGCAGGAAACACTTCCTGTCGAAAAATACAGAATCCTTTGCGCATGTTTACAGGCTTGAGATAGAGGTGGACAACCCGGGCCGCGATATACTGCCGGGCATGTTTGCAAGGGTGAACATCGTGAAGAAAGAGGTGCCCGGCGCAGTGGCCGTCCCGCTGTATGCAATCATATCACGGGAGGACAGGCGGTTTGTCTATGTGGCGGAGGACGGAAAGGCAAGGGCCAGAACCGTTGAGACGGGGATACTCGAGGGCTGGAGGATGCAGATAACGAAGGGCGTTGAACCAGGAGAGCGCGTGATAGTGGTGGGGCAGCGGAGCGTCAGCGACGGCCGGGAGATAAACATAGTGCGCACGGTCACCGACCCGGAGGAGCTTCTTAAATGATCCTCTCCGACACCGCGGTACGCCAGCGCATAAGCGTGATGGTGCTGGCCGTGATAATCCTGGTCTTCGGTGCATACAGCTACATCACCCTGCCGAGGGAAAGCGACCCGGACGTAACCATTCCGTATGTGTTCGTATCAACGAGCTACAGGGGGGTCTCCTCCACTGACATGGAGACGTCTGTCACCATCCCTATTGAAAAGAAGCTGAAGGGTCTCGACCGCGTCAAAAAGATACATTCCGTAAGCTCCGAAGGCGAGTCATCGATAAGCATAGAGTTCCTGACAGGCACTGATATAGATGATGCGATCGAGAAGGTGCGCAACAAGGTGGACGAGGCGAAGAACGACCTGCCCGCCGACCTTGAGGACGACCCCTCGGTCTTTGAGGTGAACTTCTCGGAGATGCCGATAGAGGTCTTTTCCCTGAGCGGCACATGCGGCAATCCCTGCCTGAAGAAGATAGCGGACGAAATAGAAGACGAGATAGAGGGCATCCCGGGTGTCCTTGATGTCACCGTGGCCGGCGCGCTTGAGCGCGAGATACGCATAGAGATAATCCCCGAAAAGCTCGCCTTCTACAACATACCCATTACCGCGTTTCAGAGGGTGGTCTCCGGCGAAAACCGGAATATATCGGGCGGGGCCGTACGGCTGGGCGACGGGCGCTTCCAGATCAGGGTGCCGGGGGAGTTCAGGTCCCCCGCCGAGATTTACGGCCTTGTCGTTGGCGTGCACAACGGACAGCCGGTCTATCTGAAGGACGTGGCGCGCGTGGTCGACGGTTTCAAGGACCGGGCTGACCGCTCGCGTCTCAACGGGAGGGAATCGGTAAACATCTCCGTAAAGAAGCGGGCGGGGGAGAATATAATCCGGATCAGCGAAAAGGTGGACGAGATACTCCAGAGGCTCAGGCCGGGCTGGCCCGAAGGCACGCAGATCACAAAGGTCATGGACAAGGCCAGGGATATACGCCGGATGGTCGCCGACCTTGAGAACAACATCCTCTCCGGGCTCATACTTGTAATCGTGGTGATACTCTTTGCTCTGGGCATAAGGAACGCGGTGCTTGTCAGCCTGTCCATACCGTTTTCAATGTTCCTGTCATTTATCGTGCTTTCGGCCCTGGATATCACGCTCAACATGGTGGTGCTCTTCAGCCTTACGCTTGCCCTGGGGATGCTGGTGGATAATGCGATCGTCATAGTGGAGAACATCTACCGGTACATGGAGCAGGGCGTGCCGCGGATTCAGGCGGCCGTGCGCGCCACATCCGAGGTGGCGTATCCCGTAATAGGCTCCACACTGACCACGCTTGCCGCATTCTCGCCCATGCTCTTCTGGCCCGGGATAATGGGTGAGTTCATGGGCTACCTGCCCCTTACGCTTATTGTCACGCTTTCATCCAGCCTGTTCGTTGCAATGGTGATAAACCCCGCGCTTGCCGCCTTCTTCATGAAGACCAGGAGGCCGCCGGAACAGCAGCTCAGCGCGGATGAGGCCGTGGCGGCGGGGGAGAAGCCCGTCCGCATAAAAGGGCCGGCGCTGACCCTGTATGCAAGGTTCCTCAGGGGCGCGCTCAGACACCGCGTCCCGGTCCTCCTGATTTCTTTTGCAGTAATGCTCCTGCTTTACCAGATCTGGATGCTGGTGGTGGGGATTGAGAAGCCGGTGGAGTTTCTACCGCACATAGAGCCTAAATCAATGTACGTAAACATCGACATGCCCGAGGGCGCCGACCTTGACTACAGCGACCGGGTGGTCAGGCAGGTGGAGATGCGCATCAACGGTGTCAGGGGCGTGAATGCGGAAGATTACAGAAGATCTTACACCATGAAGCGCCACAGGAAACTCGGCGGCGGGGAATACCTCGGGCCGAGCGACCTCGACAACATAGAGTATGTCTATGCAAGGTCAGTGGCCTTCCCCCCCGCAGGGATGTTGTTCGAGCAGACCACGCCGAACTATGTGGGCATACAGTTCATAGATCTCAAGGACAGGCAGGTGCCTTCTTCCGTGACCGTGGAAGAGGTGAGGGAGCGTGTGAAGGACGTCCCGGGCGGCAAGGTGACAGTGGCCGAGGCATCGCAGGGCCCCCCCACGGGAGTACCGATAAACATAGAGATATCCGGCAGTGACTTCACCATGCTCGGCAGGCTGGCCGCTGAAGTCCGCAAGATCATCAGGCAGGTGCCGTATGTGGAGGATATCAGGGATGACTATGTTGAAGGCACGCCTTCGGTGAGGATAAGGATAGACCGCAAGAGGGCCGCGCTCTTCGGCCTCAGCACCGATGCAGTGGGATTCGCCCTGAAGACGGGCTACAACGGCCTCGGCATATCGACATACAGGGAAAAGGACGAGGACTATGACATCACCGTGCAGCTTTCCGATGCGGACCGCAGGAGCACCGACGTCCTGAGGGAACTGATGATCCCTGCCCCCGACGGCAGGCTTGTTCCCCTTACCACCATTGCCCGGATCGATTACACCGGCAGCCTCGGCAATATCGTGAGGATCAACCACGAGCGCGTGGTCACGGTAAAGGCCAATGTGGACGAGACGAAGATACCGGGCCCTGTGGCCCGGGCCCAGGCGGAGGAACTGCTCAGGGATTTCCCGCTTCCGCCCGGATACAAGATTAAATTCACCGGGGAGTTCGAGTTCCAGAAGGAATCGGAGGAGTTTCTCTCAAAGGCGTTTGTGGTTGCCCTGTTCCTGATATTCCTCATCCTCGTCACCATGTTCAATTCCGTGACACAGCCGTTTATTATCATGACATCCGTGATGCTCTCCCTCGGCGGGGCCTTCCTCGGCCTGATGGTGATACGCTCGCCGTTCGGAGTCATAATGACCGGGGTGGGGGTGATATCCCTTGCCGGCGTGGTGGTGAACAACGGCATAGTGCTCGTGGACTATGTCAACAAGCTCAGGCAGCGCGGCATGGATACGGAAGACGCTGTAGTGGCAGGCGGGGCCACACGCCTGCGGCCCGTGCTGCTTACCGCGGTTACGACCATACTGGGGCTGCTTCCTATGGTGACGGGGGTGTCTTTTGATTTCAGGATGTGGGAGATATCCTGGGTGAGCGAGTCGAGTTACTGGTGGCGCTCCATGGCCATAGTGGTCATATTCGGCCTTATGACCGCCACGTTCCTCACCCTCGTGGTGGTGCCCGCGATGTATTCACTGTTTGATTCCCTGCAGCGCGGGGCGGCGGCCCTGACACAGGCGGCCAAGCGGCTCTACTGGAGGCCGTATTACAGGTTTTTCGAGAGGAATAAGTGATTTCCCCCCTGGGTTGAGGGGGATTGCCTTAACCTTAATGTGGCATAAACGAGCAGAGGAATCTGCCGGGAAACCTTCGCACCTCCTCTGCTCCGCCGCCGGTATTTTATGCAACCGTAAGGTAAAGAAATGGATGCTTCCGTCCTGAATATCGCAATGTATATGGCGGTTAATCTCCTGCTGTTTTCTTCGTGGTACCTGCTCCTGTTCGGAAAAAGAGACAGTCTCTCCTTCGCCGACAGGGTGACGGGCGCCTTTACGGCAGGCCTGGCACAGATAATCGCTACGGAGCTGGTGCTCGGCGTGGTGTTCAGGCAGTTGTTTGCAGGCCCGCTTTTCACCCTTAATGTCCTGATATCGTCGGGTGTGCTGGCTGCGGCCCTGCGGGTCCCCTCCGGTGAACGCGGTGCCGGAAGCGCCCTGAAATCCGCCTTTGTCGAGACAAGGGATGAGGCATTGAGAATAGCCAAGATAATCACCGGCGACAGGGCATTGCTGTGTGTCTTCACACTCTTCTTCATAATGCTCTGCTGGATGGTGTTCCTGGGATACCTCTTTCCGTCATATACGTGGGACTCTCTCTGGGTGCATCTTCCGTCCGTGGGGTATACACTGCAAAACGGAGCCATACAGGTGAATCCGGCTTATTCGTTTATCGATATCGTCGTCAATGTGCTGCCCCAGAACATTGATCTCTTCTTTGTCTGGAACGTCATTTTCCTGAAAAGCTCCACTCTTGTTGATTTAAGTCCCCTGGCCTTCACCCTCGCGGGCATGCTGACAATATACAGCATGGCCGCGAAACTCGGGATGCGGGAGGATCATGCAATCTGGGCATCCCTGCTTTTCTTTTTCACACCTGTGATACTCCTGCTGAGCGTATCGAATTACGTGGACGTCCCTGTCGCCGTCCTGTTTCTTGTCGCCGTAAATTTCCTGATGTACGGGACGCCGGGATACCGTCCCGGCGATACCGGCAAGCTGGAAAGGGCGCCCGTCCTTATCTCCGGAGTGGCGACGGGCATACTGCTCGGCACAAAGGGCTCAGGGCCCCTGTTTGTCGCCGTCCTGTCGATTGCGATTATCATCCAGGAGGCCGTAAGGCACGTTAAGCAGTACGGCAGGCCGCTGCGTCCCGTGTATTTTGCGAAAAAGGCATTAATGCCATATGCGGCGCTGTTCATACTTCCCGCCCTTTTATGGGGAGGCTACTGGTACATAAAAAACTGGGTGGTGTACGACAACCCGCTGTATACCACGGACATCTCCGTCATGAATGTCACGATATTCAAGGGCCTGTTCAAGGGAATAATAGACCCGGCGCCGGAAGTGATTACAAAGCTGACGCCCCTTGGAAGGCTGTTTTACGTATGGCTGGAAAGGGTGCCGTATTATCTCTACGATTCGCGGCTCAGCGGGTTCGGGCCCATGTGGTTCGTCCTGTTCCTGCCGGCCGCGGCCTTTGCCGTTTTACACGCCGTAAAGAGGGGAAAATACGGTTTCCTGTTCGCAAGCGCAATCCTTATTTTCACATTTGTGATTTACCCGAGAAACTGGTACACGAGATACGTTATCTACATCGTTGCGCTCGGCCCCCTGTCATTCGGCATGACGCTTGATTACTTCGGCAAAAGGGCGAAAATCCTGAAGGCGGCGGCGCTGCTGCTTGTGTGCTACACGTTTCTTACCGCGAACTCGCCCTGCATAATGCCGGAAAAG
Organism: Thermodesulfovibrio sp.; assembly: GCA_026982355.1. GTDB lineage: Bacteria > Nitrospirota > Thermodesulfovibrionia > UBA6902 > UBA6902 > JAADFS01. The sequence continues at coordinate 7,300 of JALSHG010000062.1, read as the reverse complement.
ATCAGGGAATTCATCCACCTGCCCCCCGGTGAGCGCACGATCGCAAGGCTTGCCCCTTTCAACATCGACGTGCACGCGCGGGAGGAATACGGATACTGGACGTGGATAAGCAGGAACGTGCGGGAGGGGGATACCCTTGCATATACATTCGATCCCCTGTTTCTCACGCCGCTGTGGAACGGGAGTTTTTCAAACAGGATAATCTATATCAGGGCCGATACATACAAGGCATGGCTGAAAGAGCTCGAGAAAAACAACACGACCTATGTAGTGATCAAAAGGAATTCAACGGAAGGCCGGTGGATCGGGAAGGAGAAGAGGCTTCTCGCAAGGTTCGGATGGCTGGGCGCCATGGAACGCTTGGAGAATGCATATGCCGACGACCACTACATGATAATGAGACTCGCCGGATCCCGATGACCATCCTTCACCCGCGCGAACTGATATATATCTGTTGAAAAAAACAGATGCTTCCTTTAAACTGTAACCTCTGCGAGGCTTATCTGATGTTAAACCGTTTTTTGCATATATTGCGGATAGAGGAGATTCCACATGAACGCAGCTCAGAAGTTGATATCATCGCACCTCGTATCCGGAGAGATGAAGGCCGGAGAGGAGATAGCGATATCCATTGACCAGACACTGACGCAGGATGCCACCGGCACAATGGCATACCTTGAATTCGAGGCAATGGGCATCCCCCGCGTCAGGACAAAACTCTCCGTGAGTTATGTTGACCATAACACCCTTCAGACGGGTTTTGAGAATGCCGATGACCACAGGTTCCTCCGCACCATAGCGGCTAAATACGGAATCTATTTTTCAAGGCCGGGCAACGGGATATGCCACCAGGTGCACCTGGAGCGTTTCTCCAGGCCGGGCCTGACCCTTCTCGGCTCGGACAGTCACACACCGAACGCCGGAGCCGTGGGCATGCTTGCCATAGGCGCGGGCGGGCTCAGCGTGGCCCTTGCAATGGCGGGAGAGCCTTTCTGGCTGTCCATGCCCGGGATTTTCCGGGTCAGGCTGACGGGCTCCTGCGGCGCAGGGGTCACTGCAAAGGACATCATCCTTGAAATCCTCAGGCGGCTGACCGTAAAAGGCGGCGTGGGCAGGATCATCGAATACACCGGCGACGGCGTAAAAAACCTCACTGTGCCGGAGAGGGCCACGATAACCAATATGGGAGCCGAACTCGGTGCAACGTCATCCATATTCCCCTCTGATGAACAGACACTGGCGTTTTTTAAGGCCCAGGGCCGTGAAAAGGACTGGACGGAGCTCAGGGCCGACCCGGACGCCGGCTATGACGGGGGGATGGATGTGGATGTCGGCGCACTGGAGCCGCTCATAGCCGCTCCATCAAGCCCTGATAACGTGAAGCGTGTCAGGGAGGTTGAAGGCATCCCTGTCAGGCAGGTCTGTATCGGCAGTTGTGTCAACTCATCGTATGCCGACCTCATGGCTGCGGCGAAGATGCTCGAAAACAGGAAGGTGCATCCCGACGTGAGCCTTACGATAAGCCCGGGCTCACGTCAGGCATTTCAGATGATCACCGGAAACGGCGCATTGTCGGTTCTCATATCCGCAGGGGCAAGGGTGCTTGAGTGCACATGCGGCCCGTGTATCGGAATGGGGCAATCACCGCCCACAGGGGCCGTAACCCTGAGAACATTCAACAGGAATTTCCCCGGCAGGAGCGGCACCCCCGGGGACCGGTCCTATCTGTGCAGTCCCCTGACCGCGGCGGCCTCCGCCGTGACCGGCAGGATAACCGACCCGCGTGATGCCATGAAGGCGCCGGTAAAGGTTGCGCTTCCTGACAGGTATATCACAGATGACTCCATGATCATCCCCCCTTCAGATGAACCTGACAAAGTCCGGATTGAGCGGGGTCCGAATATCAAACCGTTCCCCGTAAAGGGCGCCCTTGAGAACTCACTGAAGACAAAGGTGCTCCTGAAGGTCGGCGACAACATAACCACGGATGACATCATGCCGGCCGGCGCCGGGATACTGCCTTTGCGCTCGAATATCCCCGCAATATCAGAGCATGTCTTTTCCAAGAAAGACCCGGCCTTTCCTGCAAGGGCCAAGTCATCCGGCGGCGGTGTCATTGTCGGCGGAGTGAACTACGGCCAGGGCTCAAGCAGGGAGCACGCCGCGCTTGCGCCCATGTATCTCGGGGTCAGGGCGGTCCTTGCAAAGTCCTTTGCCCGCATACACAGGGACAACCTGATAAACTTCGGCATCCTCCCGCTTACGGTCGCCCCCGAAGTGTATGACTTGCTTGAACAGGATGCGGAGATTGAATTCCCCGGCATTGCAAGGGAGGTCAGGGAGGCTCCCGCTGTTACTTTCAGGGACGTGAAAACGGGCAGGACATACACGGCCGTGCACGGCCTCACCCGGAGGCAGAGGGAGATCATCCTTGCAGGCGGACTGTTGAATTACGTGAAGAGGCGGTAGAAAACCCGTCGGTCAGCATGCATGCCTGCAGGCAGCACCAGCCGGAATCTCCAGACTCCCATCTTCAGTTTTTCATGGTTCGCCTTACCTTAATGTTGCATAAGCCGGCAATGTTTTTATGCAACTGTAAGGCTTACATTGACATAAAAATACCGCCGGGGGGCAGGATCTCCTGCCCGTTCATGCAACGTTGAAGGTCAACCCGGCCGGAAAGGCCGGAAAAAACAATAAGTAAGGGAAACATATACGAAAAACAGCTCTCAACGGCTGAACAGTTGTCGGGAAACCTGCTATAATAATCCTTAATCACCAGGCATGAAAATTTTAAGTCAGATAAGATGGCAGGATATCCTTGATATTCTGATTGTCTCGGTAATAATTTACAGGGGACTGCTGATAATCAGGGGCACAAGGGCGGCTCAGATGCTTATCGGCCTGGGCGTGCTCTTCCTGGCCCTTCTTTCTTCAAAATACCTGGGGCTTTATACGATAGACTGGATTATCCAGAGCCTGTGGGCGCAGATCGTGCTGGCTCTCATTATTCTGTTCCAGCCCGAGATCCGCAAGACACTGGCCCAGATGGGCGAGACACGTTTCCTCCCCTTCTTCGCCTCCGTGGAGGAGCTGAGGTCGCTCGAGGAAATAGTAAAGGCCGCGGTCGCCCTTGCAAACAGGAAGATCGGCGCCTTGATCGTTATAGAGAAAGAGACCAGTCTTGATGATTTCACGGAGATGGGCACGCAGCTTGATGCCAAGGTGTCGCGCGAGCTGCTTTTAAGCATATTTCATCCTTCATCGCCGATTCATGACGGGGCCGTTATTATCCGCGGAAACCGTGTGATTGCGGCAGGATGTTTCCTTCCGCTTACACTGACCGCCGACATATCAAGGTCAATGGGCACAAGACACAGGGCTGGCCTCGGTCTTACGGAGGAGACGGACGCCGTTGTTATAATAGTATCCGAAGAAACCGGCGGGATCAGCACAGCGGTGGACAACAGGCTGCGGAAGAATGTGGACATGAGGGCATTGAGGGACTTTCTCACGGAGCAGTTTGTGAAACCCAAAGGGAAAAGGAAATGAAGACCAGGTTTTTCACCACGAATCTCGGCCTGAAACTCGCGTCGTTTGTTCTGGCGGTCATCCTGTGGTTTTTCGTAATACTAAGCGGCCGCGCGCAGATTACAGTGGATGTCCCCCTGGTCTTCACGAATCTGCCGTCGGGGCTTGCAGTTGTGGATTCCCCGGGGACCGTAAGCATCAGCATACAGGGTCAGGAAAGACTGATACGGAATCTCCGGCAGGATGAGATCAGTGCTGTTATCGACCTCGGCGAGGCAAAGACCGGAAAGTTTTTTTACACCCTTTCCAAGGACAACATAAAACTGCCCAAGACGCTCATCGTAACGAACATCGATCCGGAAACCGTAAGCCTGAAAATCGAGGCGCAGTTAAAGAAAACCGTTTCCGTAAAACCCGCGGTGGTGGGCCTGCCGGAGAAGGGTTTTGCAATTGTGGACATAACAGTGGTGCCGGAGAAGGTCGTGCTGGAGGGACCCAGGAGCATGGTGAAAAAGATCCGGACCGTCAAAACAGAGCCTATCGACATCAACGGGATCAACACGGACCTCAGATACAAGGCCAATCTGAACATATCAAACCCGAATATAAAAAAGAATACCAACAAGGTCGAAGTAAGGATATACGTCAGGCAAATCAGGTAAGGAGAACCCTTTATGGTTGAGAGGAAAAGAAGAATGAAGTTGTTCGGCACAGACGGTATAAGGGGCAAGGCCAACCATTATCCGATGACAGGGGAGATAGCCTTTGAAGTCGGCAGGGCGGCCGCTTACGTGCTCCGGAAACAACACGGCAGGAACCAGATTCTTATAGGCAAGGACACGAGGCTTTCCGGTTACATGCTGGAGAGCGCGCTGACCTCGGGCATATGTTCCATGGGCATGAACGTCGTTCTTGTAGGTCCGATGCCGACGCCCGGCATTGCATTCGTCACAAGGAGCCTGAGGGTCGATGCCGGTGTCGTGATATCAGCATCCCATAACCTGTTTAATGACAACGGCATAAAGTTTTTTTCGTCGGACGGATTCAAGCTTCCCGACAGCACCGAGGCCGAGATAGAGAAGGCAGTGTTCTCAAAGAAGCTTGAAAAGATAAGACCCGAAGGGGCTGAAATCGGCAAGGCGCACAGAGTGGATGATGCTGCCGGCAGGTATATTGAATACGTGAAGTCCACATTTCCAAGAGGCATGACACTGGAAGGGATAAAGGTCGTAATCGACTGCGGCAACGGGTCGGCATACAAGATTACCCCTTTTGTGCTGAGCGAGCTAGGGGCCGATGTTATTGCAATCAACGACAAGCCGGACGGAATAAACATTAATGCGAATTGCGGGACGACCCATCCCGAAGATATGCAGCGGGCCGTGCTCGAATACAGGGCGGACATCGGGATCGCCCATGACGGTGATGCGGACAGGACAATCCTCTGCGATGAAAAGGGGGAAATAGTCGACGGCGACAAGATAATGGCCATATGCGCTATGGATATGAAAAAAAACGGTATGCTGAAGGCAAACACTGTCGTTACCACCGTCATGAGCAATATAGGCTTTGAGATATACCTGAACAAATCGGGGATCGAGGTCGTAAGGACAAAGGTCGGTGACCGGTACGTCGTGGAAGAGATGATCAGGAGGAAAAGCAATCTTGGGGGGGAACAGTCAGGCCACGTCATCTTCCTGGACCTCAACACCACCGGCGACGGACCCATAACAGCCCTCCAGATACTTTCCATAATGTGCAGGAGGGAGAAAACCCTCTCGGAGCTCGCATCCTTTATCCCCATCTATCCCCAGATACTCCTGAATGTGGCCGTTCAGAAGCCCAGGGACATTGATGAATTCCCCCCCATCGTCTCGGCTATAAGAAAAGCCGAAAAAAGACTCGACAGCGGGAGAATACTTGTCAGGCCCTCGGGGACGGAGCCCAAGATCAGGGTAATGGTTGAAGGTGACAATATGGATACTATCTCGGCGATAGCAGAGGAGATTGCCGAGGTCATAAAATCGAACATGACATGAGCGCCGCACCCGAGGCATACATTGCATACCGGTTGACTTTTTAAATTATTTTACAGTATGTTATATATGTCGCGGGGTGGAGCAGTCTGGTAGCTCGTCGGGCTCATAACCCGAAGGTCGGTGGTTCAAATCCGCCCCCCGCTACCAAAAAAATCAAGGACTTACGGGATTCCGTAAGTCCTTTTTGTATCTCCGGGTCCCGGGAAAGATTTTCTTCGACTGCCGTTATAATCTCCCGGCCTTCAGGCCCTGCCCCTGCATAAGGGGCCGTGGCAGCAGTACCTGCACTCCACATCTCTTGCCGGTTCGGCAGGGAAGACCCCGTTCCTTATCCCTTCCGCAATCTCTCCGGCTTTACGCACGGCATCCTGCACGAATTCTTCCATCCCGGTCCTCCGGGGATACCAGCGCACCCTGCCTTCCTTCAGCGAATAGTAGCCAACCTTTTCCACGGGCTCCGGGAAATTTCTCCGCCACATGGCCGCGTAAAGCGGCAGTTGAAGGCTGTCCGCGTCCGGCGTTCCGGTTTTATAGTCCAGGAGCGAGACCGTGACCCCTGCCGCCTCCGGAACATCGAGTGTTCTGAAGTCCACCCTGTCGATCAACCCTCTCAGCGCAAGTCCGCTGATCTCGGCCTCTATGCGCTTCTCAACTATGCGGGGAGCGAATCCCTGCTTCCTTATATCCGCCTCCTGCTCTTTCAACAACGGCAGCAGCTTCCGGAATATTTCCCTTGCAACCCTTGACCAGAACACCCCTATGGGGAAATCCTGCAGGCTTTTCTCAAGCCCCCGGAACAACTTTTTCTCCAGGCTCCCGGGGTCCGTGTCCCCGTCCCTGAATAAATATTCCATTGTCCTGTGCGCAAGAGTTCCCCACAGCCTTGCCTGAACCTCGAACCGGGGCGGCCTCTGCATTTCAAGACCGAGCACTTTTTCGATATAAAAACGCAGCGGGCACTTCCTGTAATAATCAATGCCTGTCACACTGAAAGAACCCTTTGCCGTATCCGCCGCCAGCCTGCGCAGGGCGGCGCGCGCCCCGGCGCTGAAATGCGTTTTCCCCCAGCGGAAGACTTCAGTGCCCGGCCCGGCGGCCCCCTCCCTGATGAGGACATCTTCTTCTGTGAATATGTCCGGCTCCGGCGGGTTCATGCCTTTGCCCCAGTCAAGGAAGGGGGAAGGGAGAAGAACCTTGTCGCCCTCTGAAGAGGGACAGGAAAAAAACGGCTCAACGGCGGAGACATTAAGGAGTCTCCTGAAATATGATTTCTGCCTGTCGAGGTAGTATTCAAGATGGGGCATTCCCAGCGCCTTTTTGACTTTTTCCGGCAGTATGGGGTCAATGTCGGGCCTGGACGGAAAGTCACCCTCCAGCATTCCCCCGAAGAACAGCGCGCCGGTCTCGATTCCTGCCGCCAGCTCAAAGGGAACAACCCTGACGCCTTCCCTGTTCCTGTCCGCGTCCTTCAGGTCCTGCAGGAGATATTTCAGGTAAAACACCGGCTCCTCAAGGCCCTTACAGCCGGCGCCGCAGATGCCGGCGAACCTCCTCAGCTCGGAAAGGCTGCGGCTGATTCGGTTTAATACAGCCTCTCCGGGGATGGCCGTACCGGCGATATCCCTGTTGTGTAGAAAACCCAGTGCGTCCAGCGCTGATTCAAATGCATCGGCGAAAGACGCGATATCCCTTTTCCGCCTGACGTCTTCCAGGATGTTTATTATCCGCTT
>JALSHG010000061.1 GCA_026982355.1 Thermodesulfovibrio sp. | reverse complement strand
GTATTCAATATCAGGAATCCTGTCACGAAGGTACAACGCCAAAGCAGCGCTGTCTTTGCCGCCGGAGAGACCCAATATGTGACGAACATTCTTTTCAGGCATGTCTTTTTCTCTTTCTTGATTTGACGATTTCAGTAACGGTTTCTTGTTTATAGAATACGTCCTCAATTAGTTCTGACTGTTTCGTCAGAGTATGGAACTTCCGGGGGAATGCGCATTAATTTAATCATAACTCTCTATATTCACCTCGAAATACTTCCCTTACATGCCAGTCAACAAATTTTCTATCTGGATAGTAGGATTTTCTCTGTGGAGGAGCAATTTTTTTGCCGTGAAAGTTCATTAGCCATTCCTGAAATCCAATTGTCCCGTTAGCGTGGGCTGAAACTAATATTTTCATATTGTCAGATAGTGTAAAGGCCCCCCTATCAAATAATTTGTGGTGTAATGCACATAGAGCAAGTCCATTCACTTCGACATCAGGCCCTCCAGCTTGATACCATTTAATATGAGCAGCTTCTAAAGCAATGGGGAAGATGCCTAATCGTACATCAAATCCACACACAGCACATCTGTATTCATATGCTCTTAAAATGTTTTCCCGAAACTCAGGATGCCTCCTTCTTTCTGTAACTCCTAGTGACGGAATGTCGATGCCCACTGCCTGCAGAATGTCCTCATGAATTGACGAAGGGAAATTTGAATCCAACAGTTCCTGAACGATTTTTAGAACTAATTTACTATCCGCCTGAAGTTTGTTGAAAAGATTTTTCGGAAATCCACCTGCAACCCTACAATTAATAAGATCACTCTTTTTTGGATCACCGCTTTTGTTAAGTTCAATCTCCTCTGCCCCAGACACTTCCCATATATTGTCATTTTGCAATCTCCAAAATGGATATTCTGTTCGATAATTCATACGCACCGGGCCAAATTCTCTCAATAACATATCCAAGTTTCTATCTATTTCTTCATAAGAAATCATTCTGCCTTTGCTTTGCAATAATCTCCCAAGAGCATAGAGAGATAACAATGGCTTATGAGGCGCCCTTTCTCCACCTCTTTTCCAGACTGTTAGATTTCTAAATCTTTTTATAATCTGTTCCTCATTCATGATGTTATTTTGTTGACGGTTAAGAATAGGGAAATTACGTTCTGGTCTTTATGAAACGATGTTCTTTTCTTCCTGACAATTTCAGCCCGAATTCCGAAGGGACGAGCTTATTGCCTTTACTCCCCGGAAGCCTGCCTTCTTTCAGAATCTTAAATGCAGTGCTCCAGTAACGTATGGCCTTAACCATATTCTTCCCGACACCTAAAATAACCGGGGCATCTTCTCTTGAAAAGATCATTTCATCTTCAGATGCTTTATCAAAGCCTTTTTTTAGCCAGCCATAACGCGGATGAAATGTTTCGTGCCTTGCAAATATTGGTGCTATATTTTTTACTCGCATAGCCTAAATCCGGGGTGATATTGAAATACGGTAACTTACTTTTAAGTATACCTTACAGTTGCATAAAAAACATCGCCTGCGGGCTGTGGAGTCCGGCGGAAAAGCTTTATCTGCGATACCTTCAGGACATATCCCGCACGGCATATTGCCGTCTTTTGGAATTTCACTCTCCGTTAAGTCCCGCAACAGGGACATATTTTCAATATCCCATCGCTTTATAAAGGTTTTACGCCGGACTCCACAGCCGGCTTATGCAACATTAAGGATGCTCTTGCAAAAGTCGTCTCCCTGTCACCTGCAACGGAGAGAGAGGTCTTGAACTCACCGCTGCCGAAAGATTTCCCCCTCCGGTCGAAATGACATATACAGGCATTTTCATACTTTTGCAGGAGGCTCTGAGGTGAAATCATTTCACGATATTATAACCCGGTGGGGATGTCTCGACCCTTTCAAGCGGATCGTGGAAATACTTGTACCTGAAAAGGGCGTCAAGACCGTGGCAGTCAATGCAGATATTGTTGTAGCTGACGTTTCGCAGGAAACTGTTCGTCGCATTGCCTTCAACGTTCCCGCCGCTGCCTTTTTCCCTGACCAGGGGACTCCATTGATGGGCGTTATGGCAGGTGGCGCACGAGATATTGCCGACATGTGTCAGTTCGGCGGTCTTTCTGTCGTAAATGGGCGCGTAATCTATTGCATTCTTATCGCTGCGCATGATGTTGTTTATCAGTTTGTCGTCAGGATGCGTTGCTATCAACGGTATCCTTTTCTCCCCCGGATTGCCCTTGGAATGGCAGCTTGTGCACAATGAATCTATAACATCCTCGCCGGGGACGATCTCGCCGTACGTCCTTGCCCACAGCTTTATCTTGTTGGGGCTGTTGTGGACAAGATGGCAGGCCCCGCACTCCCCTGATTCCTTCACGGTCTGACCAAGCAGGTTTTTGGCATCAGGCGCCGTGACGTTGAGGTCGTGATCGGTTCCGTCAACAAAGGCCTTGTCCACGTGACAAGTCTTGCACAGGTCGGAAGACGGGGCGTTCTTCTTTCTCAGGAAGCTGTTGGTCGCGTCGCCTTCCATGTTCTTGTATGCATAGTTTTTGATAACCGGTTTGTTGGGGGCCCATGTGTGCGGCTCGTGGCACGTCAGGCACACGAGCCTGCCGCTTACCGTCTTGTTGCCTGCGCTGTCGTACAGCGGCAGCGGCGGCGGAGTGATGTTCAGGTTCGCAAGGGTGACATTGACGGGATGATAATTGTCGCCGATCAGCTTCTTTTTGGCTGCACCCTCTTTGTTGTGGCATGCGGCGCATAACCGCGAGACAAAATCCTTGCCGCCGGGAAGGTTTTTCGCCCAGAGATGTTTCTCCACTGCGTTGTGCGGCACATGGCATGCGCTGCAGGGGCCTGATACTGATGCCTTGAACCCCTGCGCGTTCTTTTCTTCCGGGGCCGTCACCGTGAGGTTATGGTCGGAGGTTATCACCGGCTTTTTGTCGGTATGGCATTTCACGCACAGGTTCGATGAGAAGTTGGATACCCTCAGGAAGCTGTTCAGGGCGTCGCCCTCCACGTCTTTGCCGCCCTTGTTTAACGGCGAGTTGGGGTCCCACGTGTGAACATTATGACAGGTAAAACACTGAACTCTGCCCTTCGGGTCCTTTGTGCCGTCCTCTGCAAATAACGGCAGCCACTCCGGCTGTCCTCCGCGAAGAGGGGGAACGTTCACCGGATGAGTGTATTTGCCGGTGCGCTTGATCTTGTACGGGGTCTTTTCCCCGTGGCAGCTCAGACACAACTGGGGCGCTGCCGGCGCGTCTTTTTTGAGCGGCCGTGCCCAGAGTTTCCCGCCTGCGGCATTATGCGGTGTATGACATGCGCCGCACGGGCCTGACTCGGACACGGGCTGTTTTTTTATGTTTTTCTCCCGGGGCAGTGTTATGCGCAGGTCGTGCTTTGTGTCAACCACATTCTTCTGGTCCACGTGGCAGATCATGCACAGCTCTGAGTTTTTGTTGCTGATCAGCAGAATTCTCTCCCCCAGTGCCCCGTGCACCCTGTGGCAGGACTGGCAGATGACCTTGTCTTTCTCTGTCGCCCTCTTGGCGCCCGCCATGTATAGTTTCTCAGGCAGTTTAAGGGCTGTTGTGTGCAGGGGATGACCGTTGGATGTTTTATAGTCCGCCTGTCTCCTGTGGCACATCTCGCAGAGGCTCGAGTCAACGTTGCGCTCCCGGTAAACGGCTGTCCGTCCGGTGGGGTCGCCGTGAGGGGCGGCTCCCTTGCCGTGCGCTGAATGGCAGGTGCCGCAATATATCTCCCCTTTTACGCTCAGGGGGAGTTCGGGCGGTACCGTGACATTTTCCGATGGCTTGACGAATACGGGGTGCCTGTTGAATTTCCAGACTATGTCGCGGGAGTCTTTTACATATCCGTCGTGGCAGCTGTAGCATATCTGCTCCGAGCTCACAACGCCCTGAGTGTCTTTCATCAGGACATTGCCGGGCTGCCACTCAACCAGTGTTTCCTTGTCGGTCCTGAATTCATCCAGCCACATGATGTGGCACATGACACAGTCCCTTTTTGAAGACATCTCCAGGGCGGAGACACGCTGCGGGACAGCGGCAGTGATAATGACAGACACCACGCATAAAACGAACAAATACTTTGCAGTTTTAAAAGCAGGACACATTTTTTCACGCTATTCCAGAAATTTCAGCACCGTTATCCTGTTGCCTCTCATCTCCACTACCAGCAGCCGGCCGGCTTTGTCGACGGCAAGACCCACGGGTGACTTGAAGACCCTCTTTTCACCTTTTTTGCAGATGACCCCGATAAACCGTCCGAGGTCTGTAAACACCTGCAATACTCCCATGTAGCTGTCGCTGACAATCACCCGGTCTTTCCGGTCTATTGCAACGCCCTTGGGCCTGAAAAACTCGCCCGGCAGCACACCCCAGGAACCGATGGCCGCTATGAACACTCCCGACGGCTCGAACTTCTGAACCCTTGTGTTGAGCACATCCACCACGAAGATTTCATTGGACCGGTTCAGGGCCAATATGCCCGGGTACCTGAATTCGGCGAACTGTTCGCCGAAGTTTCCCCATTCAAATTCAAAGACGCCGTTCCGGCGGTAGACCTTTATCCTGTGGTTTTCATTGTCCGAGATGTAGAGGTAATTCCTGAGCCCGGAGACCGCGACATCAACCGGATCGGGCGGCACTTCGTCCGGTTCCCTGCGGACTGAAAACATGTAAAGGAAGTTGCCCTTTAAATCAAAGACCTGTATCCTGTGATTGCGGGAGTCGGCTATAAAGACCTTGCCGTCCTCCGATATGTCTATTCCGAGGGGGAACTTGAATTGTCCCTTGCCGTTTCCTTCAGCGCCGAAGGCGAATTTCCACCTGCCGTTTCCGTCGACCACTATCACCCTGTTGTTAACGCCGTCGACGAGGTAGATATCGCCGTTGGGCGCCACGGCCAGATCGCTCGGCTGGTTGGCCCCGGGCCTGATATCAAAGAGAAACTTCGTATTGACGCATTCAAGGGCAAACAGACTGTCCGGAACAGTTGGAATGGAAAAAATGAGTATTAAATAAATATAAAGAAGTCGCAAGGCAGTTTTCTTCTGTTAAGTATATGGATTGGAAGGGTCCGCATACGGACCCTTCCTTATAAAAACCATCCCCGCAGGATTTACCCAATGGCTCTATTTGAACAGATTAGGTATATAGAATGTCTCGTACTTGGTGATCATGCCTTTGATATTCAGCTCCTGAAGGTCTATGATCCTGTTGTCGGCAAATCCCAGCCTTTTGAACTCAAGGATGCCCTTCTTTGAATGGCATGCCTTGCATTCATGGCCCTTCGGTTTGATGTTCACATGGAACTTCTTCTTGACATTATCCCTCTGTTCAGGCGTGAGCTTGTCTCTCACCCTCACGTAATCCCTTGCCAGGGGCGCATCCTGCACCTGGATTGCGGAGACAAGCCTGCTGCCCTTGACAACGTAAGGGGCAATCTTGGAGAACTGGTCCTCCACCTCTACAAGGTTGCCCGTCTCGGGGTCGTAACTCGTGCCGAAAAACGGCCCCGGAGGATTTTCGTCGTAAGGATTGTACCACTTGTATACTATGTTCATTCCCTTTTTCTGCTCCAGGTGACATGTCTCACAAACGAAAAACTGTGTGTGCATGTTCAGAAGTGACCTGACCTTTTTGTTCTTGCTGTGAGGATAGCTGGAGTGGCATATGTAACATACCGGCTGGTCTTTCTCCGGCAGTTGGGGATATGCAACCATGTTGTGGAAATGCCTGTGCTTTTCCATCTCCTCCTGGCGCCTGACTTCCTCCAGGATTGCGGATTTCCTCTTCTCTTCAATTTTCTTCTGTAACGGCACCAGCACCGCGGGGCCTTCGGGAGAGAACGTAACCTGGTATACGGCGACTCCCAGCACCGAAAGCGTGATTAGCATGAACACGGCGCCGATTAAATATACTGATGCGGGATGTTCTAATCGTTTTGGTTCACCTGGCAATTAAAGGTCACCTCCTATTAGTTAGTCTCAAAGCCTTTTTCTTTTAAAAGTTTCTTCATGTATTCCCTTTCTTCCGGAATCTCCCTGAGATTGTTGAGATATTCCAGGAAGTGTTCTTCTATCTGATGTTCCCTCGTGATTCTCCCCGTTATAAACACCCATTGAAGCGGGAACCTGCCCGGCACAAGATGCACGTTGCTCCAGTGCCAGAACACCACCACGGTAATCGCCATCACCGCCTCATCAGCGTGCATCAGCCTTGCGAGGTTCTGTGCAAACTGGGGATTGGGCCAGATAGTCGCCATTGTCTCGGGAAACAGCAGCGTTGTCCCCGCTGTTACAAGGACGAAGGTGCCCCACAGGATCGCCAGGTAGTGAAGCTTCTGCTTGTACATGAATTTTTCCATCTTGGGCCTGTAAGGCTCTTTGCCGAGGAAGTATTTTATGTCGTGAATTGCGTCCTGGATATCCTTCAGGCGGGGGATCTGTGTTCTCTTTATATCAAACTCCTTTTTTATAATCTTGTGCAGTGTTCCCGCAATAATGGTGGCCACATGATATACGCTCGCAAGAACCATAAACGCGGCCGATATGCGGTGGACCAGTCTTGCGGTGTCAGGCCCGCCGAAGAGGTCCATTACGTAATACGTCCACCACAGACCGCTGTAGTGAAGGGCAAGCCCGGTAGCCGCCAGGACAAGAAACGTCACAAATGTCACAAAGTGCTGGATAACTATATGAACCGAATATCGCGGCAGGTCGCCGAGAGGGTCTGATTTCACGTGCTTGTAAATATTCCGCGGTATGTTTCCCACACCTTCAACGTATGTGGTATCACCCTCAAGTTCGGCAGTACCGGCGGAACCTGAAATCTCTTCGGAAATGGTTGCCATATATTATACCTCCATCATAGTGTGTTTAAGATTACTTCACTGCTTCATCCGCACGTTATTGTTTGGGACCGTATTTATTGAGCCACCGTTTTGACACGCCGCGCCATGTGGTGCCCTGCCTGATCTGCCATTTGATGCCGTCTTTCTTCCTGCCGATGGTTTCAAGCAGTGCAAGTCCGAGCAGGCCGAAGACGGAGCCGTAGAAGGCAAAGGTCAGGTTTATGGCCGCGAAGTGCAGAATCGGGTCCTTCTCCAGGTTCTGATGCACATCGATCCTGATAAACCGTTCATTCACACCTTCATGACACTGTTCGCAGACTTTCGCCCTGTTGGCTATGTTGATCGTGGCGTTCTTGTCGTCTTTTTTGTAAATATCGTGTATTGCGCTTGAGGCGTGACAGCTTATACAGTCCGCGGAGTCCTGTGAACCCAGCAGCACAGACTTGCCGTGCATGGACGCCTTGTAGGTCTCCACTGCCTCCAGGCTCTCGTGAGAGACTTTGAATTTTGCCATCTTCTCGACGTCTTCATGACAGTTTTTCGAGCAGAGTTCCACGATTTCCTGGGGGGAGCGCGAGGTCTTGCGCCGCAGGCGGTGCGTTATGTGCTTGTATGCCTGGGTGACGCCTTTTTTGTCGTGGCAGTTCAGGCACCGGAGCAGTGTCGTCGGCGCTATCCGTTCGGCCGCCACCTCCCTGTATATAGGGTTGAGATGGCAGTATTTGCAATACGGCTTTGCGGCCTTCAGTTCCTCGGAGTCCTCTTCCTTTATTCCGTGAACGCTCTTGTTGTATATGTCTATTATTTTCTTGTGAGAGAAATTTTCCTTGGAGAAAGGAGGCTTGATGTGACACTGGTTGGCGCAGTTGACTTCTTCCGTTACAGGGTCATGCGGAATCCTCGTGATATACGTATGGCAGTCCCTGCACGGGACGTTTCTGTGCGTGGTGTTTGCATAAATATTTTCATTAACGTAATAGCTCCTCTTTCTGCCCTGTTCGTCGATTCTGCCTATCTGCCTGTACTTGTGGCACATGAGACAGTTCTCCTTGTCTGCCGCTTCTGCACGGATGCCGATTATCGAGAATGCAAACAGTGCCGCAAGGAATAAAGACATCTTCACCCCCGTGGAAAGAATCATCCGTACGTGTTTTCTTTCGGGGTGTATATCCAGAAACAGCCTAAGTAATTTCAAGTCTCTCCCTCCTGATTAAAGCAATTTATAGTTACAGTTAGGTTGGCGGGATTGTTTTCAACGGAAAACGGAAAATCTCTTTGATTTCACCCCGGCAACACACCTGAAATCCATTCGGAATAGAAACGCCCCACGTTTTGCTTATAACTATATAAGTAAAGCTTTTTAATAGGATTTTGAATAAGACATATATAGATAACATTTCTGGAATTTATTGTCAAGATAATGTTTTTTTGAAAAATTTTCCGGCCCGCCCTGCCCCGCCGCTGGTTTTTCCGCGCAACCGGGCAATATTTACCGTAATGTGTGTTAAAATACCGGTAATTATTCCAAACTTCAAACATTAAATCTAAAAATCTAAGGTGGAGACGACAACCATGATGAAAAGAATACTGGTAACAGGCGGGGCGGGCTTCCTCGGGTCGCATCTGTGCGAAAAACTACTCAGGGCTGGGCACGAGGTTCTGTGTGTCGACAATTTCTATACAGGCCGCCGCTCGAATATTCTGGATTTCCTCTCATCGACGCGGTTCGAGGTGTTGCGCCATGACATATGTTTTCCCCTGTATGTCGAGGTGGACGAGATATACAACCTTGCGTGCCCGGCATCGCCTATCCATTACCAGTTCGACCCGGTGCAGACCACAAAGACATCCGTCCACGGCGCCATCAATGCGCTCGGCCTTGCCAAGCGGCTCAAGGCGAAAATCTTCCAGGCCTCGACTTCCGAGGTCTACGGCGACCCGCGCGTCCATCCGCAGCCCGAGTCGTACTGGGGCAATGTAAACCCCATCGGTTTCCGTTCATGCTACGACGAGGGCAAACGCTGCGCCGAGACCCTGTTTTTCGATTACCACCGCCAGCACAAGCTGAAAATCAAGGTCGCAAGGATATTCAACACCTACGGCCCGAGGATGCATCCCAATGACGGCCGGGTCATCAGCAATTTCATAATGCAGGCCCTGCAGGGAAAACCGATTACCGTCTACGGCGACGGGAGCCAGAGCAGGAGCTTCTGCTACGTGGACGACCTGATCGACGGATTCATCAAGCTGATGGACACCCCTGATGATTTCACAGGGCCGGTGAATCTCGGCAATCCGGATGAATTCACCATACTTGAGCTTGCCGAAAAGGTTATCGAGCTGACGGGCACGAAATCACGGATAGTCTTCAAGCCGCTGCCTTACGACGATCCCGCCCAGCGGCAGCCTGACATCCGGCTCGCCAGAAAGAAACTCAGGTGGAAGCCGAAGGTCGGGCTTGAAGACGGCCTGAAGGAAACGATCAATTATTTCAGGAAACTGATAAACGATCCCGATACAAAAATCGACTTCAGGTAAACCCCTTCCATTTCACCGTGCAGTTGCATTAAAATACCGGCAGCAGGCCCGACAGTATGCCGCAATGTCCGACATTATACAGCACATAGGGAAATTGTTAATCGTTGTTGGTATAGTAATCGCCGCTGCGGGGGCCTTGCTGCTTCTATTCCGGGACAGCGGGATTCCGTTTCCGGGAAAACTTCCGGGCGACATCGTTATCAGGAAAAAGAATTTCACTTTTTACTTTCCCGTTGCAACGAGCATTCTGCTCAGCATCATACTGAGCATAATCTTTTATCTTATAAGCCGTAAATGAAATATACAGCTTTAACGATACTGTCCCTGATTGTGATACTCCGCCTGCCTGCCGGGGCCGTGGACACCATGAAGGTGCTGATGCTCGCAGGCCCCTATGACAACCTGCCTTCGGAAGATGCTGTGAGCATCGACAGCCTGAACGGCAAGGTATTTATCAACGGCCGGTTCTACTCGGGCCGCCTCAGGATCATGAAAGACGACAACGGTCTCTACGTTATCAACCACCTTCCGTTCGAACGCTATGTGGAAGGCGTGGTGGCCTCCGAACTCGGCGAAGGCTGGGAACTTGAGGCATTGAAGGCCCAGGCCGTCATCTCAAGGACATACGCTATGTTTCACAGGAACCTCAATGCCCGGAAAGACTTCCATCTCACCTCAAGCGTGCTTCACCAGCTCTACAAGGGCCCCAACAGGGACCCCCGGATCGCCTATGCGGTAAAGGCCACGGAGGGGGAAATACTGACTTACCGGGACCTCCCGATAAAGGCGTTCTTTCATGCAACATGCGTGGGCAAAACGGAAATTCCCGAAGAGGTATGGTCCGAAAGCCTTCCTTACCTGAAGTCCGTGGACTGCAACACCAAGAACGCACCTTACTCAGCGTGGCAGAGAAGGTTCAGCCTAGCTGAAATAGCCCGCCGGCTCGGGATAAGCGGCCTGAAGGATATGAAAATATCTTCATATACCGCCACGGGGCGTGTCGGAACCCTGAGGTTGATATCCCGGGGCCCCGGCCCCGCAAGAAATATCAGGGCCGCTGAATTCAGAAAACTGCTCGGGTTCGGCAAGCTGCCGAGCACACGCTTTTCCCTGTCGAAAAGGGGCGGAAACATGATATTCACGGGCAGCGGCTACGGACACGGCGTCGGCCTGAGCCAGTGGGGGGCGTTTGCAATGGCGAAAGATGGCAAGAATTACAGGGAAATCCTCATGCATTACTACCCCGGCGCCGAACTGACGAACAACCGGCGGATGTACAGCCGCGCGGCATCACCCTGACCGATTATGAGGCTTTCCGAATTTGATTACCCCATCCCGGCAGGCAGGATAGCACAGTATCCGCTCAGGGAGCGTGACAGTTCCGCCCTGCTGGTGCTTCACAGGCATACCGGGAAAATGGAGCACAGGATGTTCAGGGATATCACCTGTTACCTGCGCAGAGGCGATGTGCTGGTCATCAACGACACGAGGGTGATCCCGGTGCGCCTGTGCGGCGCCAAGCCCTCGGGCGGCAGGGCCGAAATCACGCTCCTGAGGGAACTCGCCGGGAATACGTGGGAGGCATTGGTCAAAGGCCTTCACGAAGGCACTGTCATACTGCCGCACGGCATCACCGCGGCCGTACGCCGGATAAACGCAGAGACGGCACGGGTGACTTTCGATCTCGGTTCGGTCCGGCGGGAAAGAGAGGATGCCGATATCAGGGATTTCCTGGGCAGCATCGGCGTAATGCCGCTGCCGCCATACATAAAGAGGGCGGCGGTCCGGCCGGATGCAGAGCAGTACCAGACAGTGTACGCGAAGAAAGACGGGGCGGTTGCGGCTCCCACGGCCGGCCTCCACTTCACGGGCGAGCTCCTGCAGATTCTCACGGAAAGGGGCGTTGAGATCAGAACAATCACCCTCCACGTGGGACACGGCACATTCAGGCCCGTCACCGCGGAGCGCATCGTGGAACACAAAATGGATGAAGAGGAGTTTGAAATTCCTGTCTCCACGTCCGATGCCGTAAACTCCGCCAGGACAGAGGGAAGAAGGGTGATCGCGACGGGCACCACGGTCACAAGGGCGCTCGAGTCGTGTGCAACCGATGCCGGGGTCAGGCCGGGCCGTGGCGCTGCGTCGATCTTCATATATCCCGGATACAGGTTCCGGATTGTGAATGCCCTCATCACGAACTTCCATCTTCCCCGGTCAACCCCCATGATGCTGGCAGCCGCCTTTTCGGGGCTCGAGCTGCTGAAAAAGGCCTACTCTGAATCGGTGAAAAGGGGTTACAGGTTTTTCTCATACGGCGACGCCATGCTGATAATTTAGGGCCTTTCGGGAGGCCAGAGGGCACTTGCAATTTCACTTGCTTTATTTATATGGTTGAATTATAGTTAAGACATGAGCGCGGGAAGCGATAATTTCCCCGGAACACTTCCCGCTTCCCATTGACCGGAAAAGGAGAATGCATACGGTTAGGCACGAGCTGGACTTAGGCGCGGAAAAGAATCTTTCAGCCGTATACGGAAGACTTGATACAGCTCTGAAGGCTATGGAAGATGTCCTCGGCATCAAGGCATCCATGAGGGGAAGCAAGGTGTTTCTCCACGGTGACAGTGAGGCTGTAAGCAGCGCCGAAAAGTTCATCCGGGAGTTTTATTCGGCAAATACGGACGGCTTCAACATAAGCCCTGAAGATATAAGATACGCCCTGCAGAACTTCACCCGCGCCGGCCGGAAAAAGCAGTTCTCAGGAGACGGCTCCTCGCAACTGAAAGAACTTTTCTCATACAACATTCCCGTGCCGTCAAAGAAGAAGTTCATAGTTCCGAGATCCGAGACGCAGAAGAAGTATATCGAGGCCATAAAAAAATACGATATGGTCATAGGCATCGGCCCTGCCGGGACCGGCAAGACCTATCTTGCGATGGCAATGGCCATAAACGCCCTGCTCAAAAAGCAGGTCAGCAGGATCATCCTGGCAAGACCCGCGGTTGAGGCGGGTGAAAGCCTCGGTTTCCTTCCCGGCACCCTCTATGAAAAAGTCAATCCCTATCTCAGGCCTCTCTACGACGCCCTGTTCGACATGATGGAGGCCGAAAAGGTCAACCGGCTCATCGACAGGGGGATCATCGAGATAGCTCCGCTTGCGTTCATGAGGGGCCGGACACTGAATGACTCCTTTATAATACTCGACGAGGCGCAGAACACGACCTCCGAGCAGATGAAGATGTACCTGACAAGGCTCGGGTTCAACTCAAAGACCGTTATCACGGGCGACACCACGCAGATCGACCTGCCGCCCGGAAAGACATCGGGGCTCAAGGAAATAGAACAACTGCTGAAGGGTATAAAACAGCTCTGCTTCGTTTATTTTTCAGAAAAAGACGTGGTAAGGCACAAGCTCGTGCAGGAGATAATAAAGGCTTATGAAAAGTTTGAAAAAAGCCGTAAGAACAAGCAATGAAAAACGTTAAACCCAGGAACAAGAAAAAACAGCAGTTCCGGCTGGAGAGGGAAGATCTCATCAAGATATTGCTGCTCGTATCGTTCACCACCCTCCTGACCGGCTCAATAGCCTGGAACAGCGCATTTTCCCCGGAGACAACAACCGGCGCCGCCCTTATAACAGCGCTGCTGCTGGTCATACTCTACAAAGACTTCGTGCGGTACAAGCCCCAGATCAGGAACGACTACAAGCTCATGATACTGACGGGAATACTCCTGTCCGGCAACCTACTGATCGGACACGGCCTGTACTTCGTGCTTGAAGGGTTTACGACATGGCTGGGCGCCGTTGACCCGTTTCTGCTTGTCTATGCAATTCCTCTTGCAACGGGCTCAATGCTTGCAGCCCTGCTGATAGACATACATACCGCCATACTGTTTACGGTCATAACGAGTTTCATGGCGGGCATGTGGCTCAACAACCCGCTCTATCCCGTGTATGTGTTTGCATCCGGCCTCACCGCCGCCTTCGGAGTCATAAGGTGTAAAAAACGTTCGGCCATATGGAGGGCCGGTCTTTCCGTCAGCGCGGTCGGGATGCTCACCGCCCTTATGATAACCGTTTTCAGGGGGGAACTGTTTTATCTCGAGGTCATTGCAATATGCGGGGCCGCCCTTTTCAGCGGCATCCTCGTTGCAACGCTCGTGTCGGCCCTTCTGCCCCTTTTCGAGTACCTCTTCAACGTGACCACGGACATCAGTCTCCTGGAACTTCTCGATCTCAACCAGCCTCTGATGCGCGAGCTTCTGATCGAAGCGCCCGGCACGTACCATCACAGCATCATTGTCGGCAACCTCGCCGAAGCCGCCGCCGAGGCCGCGGGGGTAAATCCCCTCCTGGCAAGGGTGAGCGCCTATTACCATGACATAGGCAAGATCAAGATGCCCGATTACTTCATAGAAAACCAGATGGCCTCCGTAAGCAAGCATGACAAGCTGGCGCCGCGCATGAGCAGCCTCATACTGCTGTCGCATGTAAAGGAAGGCGTGGAGCTTGCCAGGAAGTACAAACTGCCGCAGGTGATAATCGACATCATCCAGCAGCATCACGGCACATCCGTGCAAACCTTCTTCTATCAGAAGGCAAAGGAACTCCATGACAATCTGACTCCCCTGACGGAAGAGGACTTCAGGTATCCTGGCCCCAAGCCGCAGAGCCGCGTTGCGGCGCTGGTGCTCATGGCCGACGCGGTCGAGGCAGCGTCAAGGGTGCTGACGGACACATCCCCCGCAAGGGTGTCCTTGCTGGTTGACAAGATCATCAACCACTGTTTCATCGACGGACAACTGGACAATTGCGAGCTGACACTCAAAGACATACGCGAGATCAAGTCCCACTTTGTTTATCTCCTGAGCAGCATGTACCACAAGCGCATCAATTATCCCGGCTTTGAAATAAAAGATGAAGATATTGATAAAAAACCGGCAAAGACGTCTACCATTAAATAAGACAAAGATAACAAGAGCAGCCCGTCGAATCCTTTCAATCATAGAAGACCCCGGAGATGCCGGAGCAGAGTTGAGCATCCTGCTTGCAGGGGACGGGAAGATGCTGCAACTGAACAGGGCCTACAGGGGCATGAAAAAAACCACGGACGTGCTTTCCTTTGAAGCCGGCATTCCCGTTAAACTGAAAGGCGCCGGCAGGGTGCTGGGAGACGTTGCCGTAAACGTACCCATGGCTGAATCCCGCGCAAGGCGCAACGGCACCGGCGTGTATGATGAGATTTACCGCCTGCTGATTCACGGCATACTGCACCTGTACGGATACGACCATGAGGCATCGGCCTGGAGGGCCCGGAAAATGAGAAAGAAAGAAGAGGAGATTTTCATTGCCCTTAAGGAAATGGATACAGAGCGCAAATAACGCCATTGAGGGCATACTCTTTGCCACAAAGACACAGCGGCATATGCGCTATCATTTTCTCGCGGCGATATTCATTCTCATCCTCGCCTTTGTCCTCGGCCTGAGCTGGTCCAAGTTTGCGGTTCTGATCATTCTGTCGGTAATAGTGCTTTCAGTGGAAATGCTGAACACGGCCATTGAGGCGATAATAGACATTCTTTTCAAGGAATACGATACAAGGGCAAAGCAGATCAAGGACATTGCAGCAGGCGCGGTGCTTATAACCGCCCTGGGCGCGGCCATCATCGGATACCTGATACTCTTCGAGCCGCTCAAGGATTTCTTCTACAGCGGCCTCAAGGTGGCAAAACACACGGAATCCGATATAGCCGTTGTCGCCCTCGTGGTGGTGCTGATACTCGTGGTGATAACAAAGGCGTTCTTCGGAAGGGGGGACCCCCTCAGGGGCGGGATGCCCAGCGGCCATGCAGCGGTATCATTTTCCATATGGATCGCCGTTGTCTTTCTCAGTGAGAGCTTCATGCCCTCCCTGCTCGTGCTTGTGATGGCGATACTCATAGCGCAGAGCAGGGTGAGCACCGGCATACACAACCCGTGGGAGGTTGTTCTCGGGGCGCTGCTGGGCATAAGCGTGACCTTTCTGCTGTTCAGGGTGTTCTCGTGAAAAGGGAGGAGGATAAAAGGTAAAACAGGATGAACCGTGATATCAGGAAATACGACCCTGCGGTGGACAAGAGGTTTCTGATTGTGCTTTCCGGAGTCGTATGGAGCCTTGCCGGCGCAGCGCTCAACGCCCTCGCTGTGAATTGGCTGTCGCACACAACCGCTCAGAAGGCCGCGTGGCTCGGCTCCGCTGGGGTAATCCTTGCGCTCCTGATACACCACTTCGGGTTCCTCAGGCTGGTTGACAAGAATATCGCCCGCATAATGGCGAAAAAGGGGAAGGTGTGCATCTTCGGGTTTCAACCGTGGAAAAGCTATCTGATAATCATAATAATGGTTGCGCTAGGCATAACGCTGAGGCACTCGTCACTGCCCAAACCCTGGCTGGCGATTATATACATCGGCTTCGGAGGGGCCATGCTACTGTCAAGCCTAAGGTATCACAGAATCTTTTTTACACTTCAGAAAGGAGATTAATCTCTGCAGGCAGGCCTGTTTCTGGCTGCGGTCCAGGAAGTTGTCCGTGGAGAGGAGACAGTAGTAAGCTTTGTAATCCTTCAGGAATGCCTTGAGCTCAGCGGGACTTTCTATCCCCAGTTTTCTGAGTTCATCAAGTATTTCCTTTTTTGTCAGGGCCACCATCTTCCGCTCCCGTTCTAATTTATTCCCGTTCTAATTTATCAACAAGCAATTTTCCTGCCAGGCACTAACCGCTTAATTTAAAAAACAATTCCCGGAACACCCGTTGATTTCCCTGACGAATTTTGACAGAGGG
>JALSHG010000060.1 GCA_026982355.1 Thermodesulfovibrio sp. | reverse complement strand
GGCCGAGCCATGTCTTGCCGTGCCCGTCTATTATTGCCCCCCTGTAGTTGGCATAGGGTATCCGGCTCTCTACCCAGATGTGCTCTATCCGGAAGTTTGTTATTTGCCCGCCTGTTATCACCGGTTTATAGGGTATCCCCGCTTTCCGGAAAAATTCGGCTATCTTTAACGGGTCTTTTATGCCGGTGAGGTTTTTTATCTTTTCGATGGGCGCATCCCTTCCTGCAAAGAATTCTATTGTCCCACGCACATATCTCGTCGGAAATCCCGATGCACGGAGCAGGGCCGTAAGCAGCGCCGCCTGGTCGCAGTCATTGCCGCTGCCCTGCCTTAAGGTCTCTTCCGCCCCTTTCATGCACCCCCAGTACCATTCCGTTTCTATGTTGTTTTTTACATGTTCGTAGATTAATACGGAGTTCCAGTTCAGGCTCCGGGCAAGGCCGGCTATCTCTTCCGTTATCGGGGCCTCGGGGGCGCTTTTCAGGTCTTCGGGGCCGACTTGTTTGTTGCCGCCTCTGTAGGCGGGTTTTATTGACGGCTCTGTAAGGGGCTCTCTTGCCGGATAGTCCGGTCTCCTGTATGGAAGGCTTCCGAGAATCGGTCTTTTGTTTTTGCGGAGGATTCCGTCAAGAAGTCTCTTGAGATTTTCGATTGTTATTTCCCGTCTGCTGTCTGCTGCCTGCTGTCTGCTTTCAGTCTGAAGGCTCTCTATGAGGTTTATATATTCTTCAAGGGCCTTGCCGTAGGCTTCGGACATTTCCCTCTGCCTCTCCGCGGCTTTCGGCCCAAGGGCGTTCGCCGCATCCTGCCTCTCCCTGAATCTCTCCTTAAGCAGCAGGTGTGATGCCTTTATGTCTTGAAGCATGGCTTTCAAGGCATTTATCTCGGCGGACGGCGGCCGGTTTGTTCCGAGCTTTGCCTCCGCCCTTTTGAGAATAATTCTGCTTCGCTGAAGATCTTTCTGCAGGTCTTTCTCTATGTCCGCATCCAAGGCAATGGCCTGTAAAGGAACAAGAATAATGCTTAAGAAGGTCAATGTACGGAAAAAATCCAATGCCCCCCCTTAAAAAATAGTTCTGAGTTCTGGAAGAATTCAGGTTTTTAAGTGTAATATTTTTTCATGATAAAATCACCTGTCAAAAATGACAGGGGGGCTATTAATCCGTACAGCGGGGATTCCTCCTGAGGCCTTGCGAAAAAAGAAATTGGTTTTTTTGCACCCGGATTTGCAGTTGGAGTCGGCCGGTCCGATGGGGCAAAACCCGGGGATAACCGGTTATTTTGAGGATGTTGTGATCGGGGAACAGCCGATCATACGGCCTGAAGACGAGATGTGGGAAAGTGCGCAAATCCCCTGCCTTTGCGGCTGAAATTTTTACTCGTGAGGGTTGGGTTGAGGGTGGTTCGCAACATCTTGTTCCGGGTAACGGCTTTCCTGCCTGCTTTCCTCATCCTGCCCGGGCGCCGCGTCTCCTGTGATATCCTCCCTGAGTTTGAATCCGCTTACCATCTGCTGCAGTTCTCGGGCTAGGATATACAGGTTCTGCGTAGCCTCGGAAGACCTGTTTACTGCGTCGGCAGTCTGTTTTGTTATATCGGCCACGGACTCAAGGTTTGCCGCCACTTCCTCACCCGTACTGGACTGTTCTTCCGCGGCTGTGGCAATCTGCTGTATCATATCCGTTACATTCCTCACGGATGATACTATCTCCTGCAATGCCTCCCCTGCCTGGTTGGCGGAATTCACCCCTTTTTCCACTTCCTTTGTCCCGTTCCGCATCGATTCCACGGCCTTTATCGTCTCTTCCTGGATGCCCTTGATCATCTCGCCTATCTCGTTTGTGGCGGACGTGGTTCTCTCCGCGAGTTTCCTCACCTCGTCGGCAACCACTGCAAATCCCCTGCCCTGTTCACCGGCCCTTGCGGCTTCTATTGCTGCGTTCAGCGCCAGGAGATTGGTCTGACCTGCAATGTCATTTATCACCTTGATGATCTCGCCGATCTGTTCGGAAT
Organism: Thermodesulfovibrio sp.; assembly: GCA_026982355.1. Classification (GTDB taxonomy): domain Bacteria; phylum Nitrospirota; class Thermodesulfovibrionia; order UBA6902; family UBA6902; genus JAADFS01. The sequence continues at coordinate 14,480 of JALSHG010000060.1, read as the reverse complement.
TCCTGCCGAGAGTTTCAACCGTGGCTGCGGATTCATTCACCGACACGGATATCTGGTTCATGCCGTCGATGGTCTCTCTCACGACTTCCCCGCCTTTCACAGCCAGGTCGCTTGCCTTTTTTGCGGAATCAGCGGCATTGGCGGTATTCTGGGCAACGCTCAGAAAGGATGAGTTCAGTTCCTCGATTGAAGAGGCCGCCTGTGAAGTCTTGGCCGACTGTTCCTGCGCGTTGACGGCTATATTCTGCGACGAATCCGAAAGCTGGCTTGCCGAGGCTGTCACATTGTCGGAATGGGTGGTCACTTTATGCAGCATTACGTTCAGCCTGTAGTTTGTTTTATTGAATGTATCGGTCAGCTCCGCTATTTCATCATTTGATTTGACATGCACTTCCATTGTAAGGTCGCCCTCCGCCTGCCTTCTGAAGGCCTCCAGCAGTTGCCTTACAGGACGTATGATATTTCTCGATGTCGTGCTCAATACAATTCCTACCAGGAAAAGCGTCGCCACCATGACGCCGCCAATGCTGAGAAGCATTTTTCTGAAAAAACTTCGTGAGTTTTCCCAGGCCTCGTTATAGAGCTTTTCCAGCCGTTCCGAGACCAGTTCACCCGCGGAATGATTATGCCTGCCGACCACCGAGCTTGTAATTCCGTCAAGCTCTTCGGGAATATTGATTTCAAAAACGAGAAATCCCGCGGTGACATCCTTGTCCACCGCAGGCGTATACCCGAACATTTTTCCTTCGTGGTACATTACGGTTACCTCGCCGCGTGTTCCCGGCATCCGTCCGAGCATGGATGTAAAGCTGTCGGGCAAACCGCCTTGCGCGGGGTAGACGACCTGCCCGTTCACTTCCGTAAAATAGACACCGTCAAGGCCGAGTGATTCAACCTGATTGATTACCTCTCTTGCAATGCTGTCGTCTCCTTTCTCCAGCGCCGCCAGCGCGTCTCCGGGGGACCGGGTTTTGCCCATGAGCAAGAGCCCGGCCTTCAACAATTCCTCTTTGGTCTCAATAAGCCTTCTCAGTTCCGCATTCAGCGTTGTCTGTGAATTGGAAAAGGTAAGTTTTGAAAACAGCACGCCGATTATCAGATAATTGACGACAACTATAGCCACCGGTATCCATAACGTCTTTGCCTGCAGTTTCATCCTCATTGTGCTCTCCTTGAATCTTTCTTTTCCTATCTTCAACTGTCTCTCAACCGAGATGCATTTATCTTATCGGAAACGTCATGGCGAATCTTTACCTTACAGCGGCATAAAAATACCGCAGTCCGGCAAAAGACAAAAACGCTTCTGAATACAGAAGCGTTTTTTCATGGATGATCGAAAAGCCGTGCTGTTCTGTGGTTGTCAACCGGGGAGCATTTTTCTGACCGCGTCCAGATTTGTCTTGTCAATCAGTCCGCTTTTCCTGAGACGCTTTGTCCTCTTGGAAGACTTGCCGGTCAGGAGATGGCTCTTGTAGGCCTTGTATCTCTTGATCTTTCCCGTGCCGGTCTTTTTGAATCTCTTTGCGGCCCCTCTGTGTGTTTTTAATTTAGGCATTTAACATTTTCCTCCGTGTAATAAATCTTTACCTTACTGTTCACCTTACAGGTGCATAAAAATACCGCCGGCTTATGCAACATTAAGAGTTACTTCGGGGCAAGAACCATTATCATGCGGTTGCCTTCCATCCTGGCCATCTGTTCCACATTTGCCATGTCGGAGAGTTCGTTGATTATCCTGTCGAATACCTTTTGCCCGAGGGAACGGTGAACAATCTCCCTCCCCCTGAACATCATGGTTACCTTTACTTTATTGCCGTGCTCCAGGAACTTTCTTGCGTTTTTCATCTTAAACACCAGATCGTGTTCGTTGATCTGGGGCCTGACCTTTACTTCTTTCAGCGTGACGGTCCTGTGTTTTGAAGAATGCTTCTTGGCCTGCTGATAACGGTACTTGCCATAGTCCATTATCTTGCAGACAGGAGGTTTGGCATTCGGTGCTACTTCCACTATATCAAGTTCCTGGTCCGAAGCGAGTCTCCTTGCCCTGTGTATGTCCATAATACCCAGCTGCTTTCCGTCGCTGTCTATTACCCTCACTTCTTTTGACCTGATCCAGCGGTTGATTCTTAATCCTCTGCTTATAACTACCTCCTGTTTTTGATTTCTTCCTTCAGAAATGATATCAGTTTTTCAACGGACATCTCTCCGGCATTCTCGCCGCTTCTCTTTCTGAGATTAACCGTATTATTCGCCGATTCCCTGTCACCTATTATACACATATACGGGGTTTTTAACATAGCGGCTTTCCTTATTTTGTAGCCGATCTTTTCATTTGCATCATCTAAATCGGCTCTTATTCCTCTTTCCTTTAACGAATCGAGGACCTTCCCGCCGTATCCAATATGTCTCTCTGCAATGGGCAGAACGGATGCCTGCACTGGAGAAAGCCACAGTGGAAAAGCGCCTCCATAGTGTTCTATCAGGACACCGAAAAACCTCTCCAGGGAGCCCATAAGCGCGCGGTGTATCATGATAGGCCTGTAATCCCTGCTGTCAGGACCCCTGTAACTGATGTCCAGTCTCTCCGGCAGATTGAAATCCACCTGTATGGTGCTGCACTGCCACTGCCTGCCGAGGGAATCCCTGACCTTTATATCAATCTTCGGCCCGTAAAATACCCCCTCGCCCGGGTCTATCTCATGCTTGAGTCCTTTGTGATCGAGCGCCTTCTGCAGTGCATTCGTTGCCCTTTCCCATCCTTCATCGGTTCCCACGTACTTATCCGGCCTTGTCGAAAGATATATGTCATAGTCTGTAAAACCAAATGTCCGAAGAATGAAGATTGTAAATTCCAGCACCTTCAGCACCTCGCCGTCTATCTGCTCTTCGGTGCAGAAGATATGGGCGTCATCCTGTGTGAACCCTCTGACCCTCAGAAGGCCGTGGAGCACGCCGGAGCGTTCGTATCTGTAGACAGTGCCGAGCTCGGCATAGCGCAGGGGCAAATTCCTGTAACTTTTCAGGCTGCTTTTGAAGATGGAGACATGAAAGGGACAGTTCATGGGCTTTATTTCATAATCGCTTCCTTCAACCTCCATGGGTGAATACATGTTTTCCCTGTAGAAATCGAGGTGGCCCGTTGTTTCCCATAAATCGAGCTTTGCCATATGCGGCGTATAGAGAATTTCATATCCTGCCTTGTAATGCTCATCCAGCCAGAAATTCTCTATAACCCTCCTGACGGCAGCGCCCCTCGGATGCCACAGCACGAGCCCTGCGCCTATGTCGTCGCTAAGACTGAAAAGGTCAAGCTCTCTGCCAAGCCGCCTGTGGTCTCTTTTTTTGACTTCTTCAAGAAATTCAAGGTGTTTTTTGAGCGCCTCTTCCGTGGGAAAGGATACACCGTATATGCGCTGGAGCATTTTATTCTTTTCATCGCCTCTCCAGTAAGCGCCGGCGACCGAGAGGAGCTTGAAAGCCCTGACTTGTCCGGTGGACTTCAAGTGAGGGCCTCGGCAGAGATCCATAAAATCGCCTTCCTCATAGACGGTTACCATCTCATCCTTCAGCTCGTTTATCAGCTCGACCTTGTAAGTTTCACCGAGTTCCTGAAAGAGTTTCAGCGCCTCTTCCCTCGGCAGTTCTCTTCTGACAAAGGGCCTGTCGGCCTTTATGATTTCTTTCATCTTTTCTTCTATACGCGGAAGGTCGTCCTGCGTAAGGGGGTGGCTGCAGTCGAGATCATAATAAAACCCGTCGGCTATTGCGGGGCCGATGGCAAGCCTGGTGCCGGGATAGAGTTCTTTGACGGCATGAGCCATGATGTGGGAGGTGCTGTGACGATAAATCTCGAGAAATTCCCTCTCGTTTTCAGATGATTCTAAAATACCCTGATACCTCCCTATGAAATTTGCCGGCTTTCAGCGGAAGCCAAATCATGGCCGACTGCTGAAAGCTCGCTGCCGATAGCTTGAGAAATGGTAGGCACGGGCGGTTTCGAACCGCCGACCTCTTCCGTGTCAAGGAAGCGCTCTCCCCCTGAGCTACGCGCCTTTAATAAATAAATTCAATTTTAAATTAGTGGTCTTCTCCTTACATGCCGGAGGGCACAAATAACCGCCGCTTTTAACGGCAGGTTCTATCACATTGGAAATGTTAAAGAAAACTGCCATCTTTGTCAAGATGCCGCATGTGCTTTTATTTTGCATCATGAAAAATCAGGAAATAAACCGGCTCCAGGCCATTGTCATTCCGGCAGTATACGGCTGACGGGATAATGGTGCCCCCAGGCGGTATTTTTACGCCACTGTAAGGTTATGATACAGAAAAAGCCTCGGCAGGTTTTTATTCCGGCGCCGTGCAATGGAGTTTTCCGGAACAAGAAAACAAAAAGGCCCCCTGTTTCTTCAGGGAGCCTTTCTAATCAATTTACAGCTTGACGACATTTACGGCTTTCGGACCTTTAGGGCCTTCCTCAATATCAAAGCTTACGGATTCCCCTTCCACAAGGGTCTTGAAACCATTGCCCTGGATGGAAGAGTAATGGACAAATATATCACCGCTTTCTTCGGTTGTGATAAATCCGTAGCCCTTGGATTCATTGAACCATTTTACTTTTCCTTCAGTCAAAACTTTTACCTCCTTGATAATAATGCTAAAGTCTGAAACGACCTTACTCTCAATCTATTTAAAAAAGGCCGCAAAGCTAAAAGTCTTTGCGGCCTCTAACTGCGTACAAAAACTTCTAAAACTTCGTAAATATAATGTCATCTTTTACAGTAAAAGTCAACAAAAAAGTTGCATTCATCTGCCTGATCTTCGTTCAAGCACATCTTTCAGCCTAATCACCCCCATGCAGGGGTTAACCCTGTTGATCATAACCGGCGTCCGCTGCAGATACCTGATCAGTTCTTTCACCTCCCTGCCGGCGATGAAAAAGGCTCTGCCGCCGTGAGGCACGCCCCTTTTCTTTATATGTGGCAGTCTTACGTATCCGTGTATGCGCGTCGCTATGTATCCCGTCGTATAGTTCGGGTCATCGGAAATGCACAGCTCGCCCAGGACCATGCGGTACCTGTGAACCTTGCTCGCAAGGATAAGGGCCTCTTTGACCGTGTTGTTGTCAAGGCCGAATCTTCCCAGTTCCATGGAAAGGTCTCTGGATGCCCTGTCGGTTATTCCCATTCTTGTAACACGGACACCCCGCAAGAGGTCCGGTTCAAGCCTCACTCCTTCGATATCCATCAGCATGGCGCCTCTCATGGTAATGCCGACATTAACGGCATTAAAGGCCTCTTCCACGGCCCTGGCGCTTATCCCCACGGAAGAGAGAATTTTAACAGATGCCTTTTTTGCCGCCTCGGTGTTTCTTGTATTAAGCGTACAGACCGGAAGGGAAGGGATTTTCCTGGGTGTCTCCTTGAGTTCCTCAACCGTAATACGTATTTCATCGGCCCTGCCCCTGTCATGAAGCAGCGCCCTGTGTGTATACTCCTGCACCATGCTGCTGATAAGGTGCCTGTCATAGATACCCTCGGCGCCCGATATGTGAACGCCTTTTTGTGAGGCTCTCATCCTTATGCTGTAATACAGACGCCGCGGCATTATATTTCAAGTCCCATATCACGGATCATCCGCAGATCATCTTCCGGACGTCTTCCCTTTGTTGTCAGATAGTCGCCGAGCAGGAGTCCGTCGGCGCCGGCGAGGAATATAAGTGAGTTCAGGTCCCTGAGGGTCGCCGGCCTGCCACCGCATATCCTTATTTCGGATTGAGGTAGGATGAGCCTGTAAATCGCTATGATCTTCAGGGCATCCAGGGGCTCCAGCAAAGCCCTCCCGCCCAGCGATGTTCCGCTTACGGGAGTAAAGAAGTTTATCGGGACCGAATCAACGCCGATGTCTCTCAAGGCGAAGGCCATTTCTATGCGGTCTTCCCATGTCTCACCCATGCCGAATATTCCACCGCTGCAAACGGAAAGACCGAGGGATTTGGCGGCCTCGATGGTCCTGATTTTTTCCGTGTATGTATGAGTGGTGCAGATTTCACTGAAAAACGCCTCGGATGTCTCGAGATTATGGTGGTACCTGTTGAGTCCGGCATCCTGCAGCCGTTTCAGTTGTTCTGCGCGGAGCATGCCGAGTGTGGCACACGGCAGGAGGCCGGCATCCCTTATCGCAGATGTGAAACGGCATATCTTGTCCAGTTCCCCGTCCGAGGGTGCCCTGCCGCTTGTAACCGTGCAGAAACGCCTGACTCCGTATTTCCTGGCAGCGCGCGCTGCATTCAGGACAGCGTCTTCGTCTATTAAAGGATAGACATGGACCCTGCTTTTGCTGTGTGAGGACTGCGCGCAGAATGAGCAGTCCTCGGGGCAGGCTCCTGATTTGGCATTAATTATGGAACACAGATCAATCCTGTTGCCGCTGCGCTTTACCTTTGCCCTGCTTGCGAGGACAAAGAGCTCAAGCATGTCGCTATCCGTGGCGCCGGCCAGATACAGGGCTTCCTCCCTGTCGATATTTCCGTATTCAGTGAGAAGCATCACCTATTATTGACCTGAAAACAACCGTTAGTCAACACGGCCGGCGATTTTTTCCTTGACTTATTCTGCCCGGCATGATAGTTTTATAAATATATAACACGTTCTTAATAAACCACTTTTTCTTTAGGATATAACTCTCTGCATCCGGCTCAAATTCATGATAGACAGCGGCATGAAACATTGAGTTTTTCCGCAATTGTTCCCTTTATGAATCCGGGGACAAATAATTTTCAGCACAAGGAGGAATGGCCATGAAAGTTATGAAGAGAAGCCTCGTACTGGCCCTGGCGTGTGTCGTGGTTTTGGTCTTCGCCGGTACAAGTATGGGCAGGGGAATGTACGTCGAGAATGAATTGATTGTAAAGTTCAAAAACGGCGTTACGGACACGGTCATCAGCTCAATAAACCGGAAACACGGAACATCGGTCATTTCCACAAGCAGGCAGGGAAAGTTCAAGCGCCTGTACGTTCCTGCGGGAGTGGACATCGAGGACCTGGCCTATGTTTACAGCAGAAATCCCAACGTTGAATATGCCGAACCGAATTACATCGCCCATGCATACTGGACGCCCAACGACCCGCTGTTTTCATACCAGTGGAATTTCTACAATCCCAGGTACGGCGGAATCAACATGAAGGCCGCATGGGTGATTCAGAGAGGGGACCCGTCGGTAATAGTGGCGGTGATAGACACCGGAGTGGCATATGAGAATTATACGGAGAGCACCAGCAGAGGAGGCCGGGGCGGAGGAAGAAAATCCAGCGGCGTTACGCGTAAAGGCGGCGGCGGCACGGGCAATGTTACGGCATATTACCTTGCTCCCGACCTTGCGAATACCAACTTTGTCGCAGGGTATGATTTTGTGAATGACGATGCACATCCCAATGATGATGAAGGACACGGCACACACGTCACGGGCACCATTGCCCAGAGCACAAACAACGGGATAGGCGTGGCCGGGATCGCCTTCAATACATCCATCATGCCCGTAAAGGTTCTGGACAAAAACGGCGCCGGCACATATGCGGATATTGCCGAGGGAATTTATTTTGCGGCCAACAACGGAGCGGATGTAATCAACATGAGCCTGGGCGGGCCCAGTCCATCAATCACGCTTGAAGAGGCCCTTGCGTACGCCTATAACAGGGGGGTAACCATAGTGGCCGCAGCCGGCAACGACGGCTCGGACGTCATAGGTTATCCGGCGGCTTACGATGCTTATGTTATCGCCGTGGGAGCCACGCGCTATGACGAGACACTTTCCTATTATTCCAACTACGGCCCGAGCCTGGACATAGTGGCGCCAGGCGGTGATACAAAAGTGGATCAGAACGGCGACGGATATGTGGACGGGATTCTCCAGCAGACATTCGGTTCCTCAACCGATGACTGGGACTACTTCTATTACCAGGGCACGTCAATGGCCACCCCGCATGTTGCCGGAGTGGCTGCCCTGCTCATCGCAAACGGCATTACCGGTCCCGACAATGTAAGGGACGCCCTGCAAAGCACGGCCAAGGACCTCGGGCCGAAAGGCTGGGATCCGACTTATGGCTGGGGACGGGTTGATGCGGCGGCAGCGCTTAATTACTGAGGAAGCCGGCAATAAAATCACAACCTGTCAAAAATAACAGGCGGGCTGGATGCTGGATCCAGCCCGCCTGTTATTTTTGCTGCACGGCAGGGCTGCCTTGCCCGCCTAAAAGCCGTACCTGATTTCAAACCCGTCAAATTCTCCGGTATAGGCGGTCCACTTTTCCTCCACATTTGTCACCCGTGCACCCGGCGGGCCTTTGCGGCACCACTGTAGAGCCTGTTGCAGCTTATCCGCCGGACCTTCAAGAACCGCCTCGACATTTCCGTCCGGCAGGTTTCTGACCCATCCTTTCAGGCCGAGCCTTAAAGCCATTTCCCTTGTACCGGCCCGGAAGAAAACGCCCTGCACAAAGCCTCTGATAATCAAATGCACCCTGCCGTTTTCCATATTGCAATTATAACAATAAATTTATTATAATTAAAAAATATCCTGACTTTTTTGATTCCCGTATTATTCCATTTTTTATTTTGTGATGCCGGGAAAAACCCTTGACACAACATGACTTATATGCTATCTTTTCTATCTCCGGCATTTCTTAACTGAGAATAATTACAATCATGACAGACATGCGGAAAACAAGAGACTGATGAACGACGGGAAGACTTTCTGAAATATCAGGCGGCAGGCGCATAAACATAAAAGGCCCCGGGTTCCGGGCTTCATACTTTATTCATATTTAAATGTTAAAAAGGAAGTATCATAAAATCCGGAAGACTAATTATATTTTTGGCTCCCCGTCCAGCCTTGCAGGGGGGGGAATCCGTGTAACCTTTCTTTTAAATCACTGCAATCGGGTATGAACAATATTGAACAAAGAGTGCATGAAGTGCTGCACAATCTCAACTGGCTGCTGGAGGCCCACGACAGTTTTGCGGAATTGGTAGAAGTTAAAGGGAACAAGGTTGTTATACGTTGCGTGGGATACTGTGCCGAGTGTGAGACCGACTGCGTAGGAGTGGCTTTCAAAGAAAGAATGCCAGATATTGAGCTCATTCTCCAGTAAACATCCTGGGCAGACGGCGTCCGCTCTGAAAAAAAGGATAACAGGCCTCCTGAAGCAGAGGGATTTTGCGGCGATAAGCGCATTGTCGTCTCCTGCCGGGAAAGTCATCAGCGCAATGATATCGCTTTCCTACGATAAAAAAAGCGTGATTTCCTGGCGTGCAACCGAGGCCATCGGGCTGGTGTCGGCCGTAATGGCGAAGACATCTCCGGATCGTGTCAGAAATATTGCAGGCCGTCTCCTCTGGATGATACGCGATGAATCAGGCGGCATCGGCTGGAGCGCTCCCGAGATACTTGGGGAGATAGTAAGAAACAACCCCGCACTGTGTTCGGATATCGCCCCGGTAATCGTCTCCTTTCACGAAGAGAAAATGCTCACTCCCGGTGTGCTGTGGGCAGTGGGGCGCATGGGAAGAGGCAATGCCGGCATGACTGAATATGCATCCTCTGTCATTCCCCCTTATCTGCACAGCACGGACCATAGACTCCGCGCCTTTGCCGCACGCGCCCTCGGTGAAATCGGCGCATCGGATGCCGCCGGTGAAATTGAAAAGCTCCGGGATGACGGAAATCTCATCCGGATTTATGAAGAGGGCGAACTCGTGGAAAAAAGCGTCGGAGCAGTAGCCTCCGAAGCGCTGGCCAAACTCCCGGGACTTCCGGATTCGCCGGCAGGCACAAAGGCGATATAATCAAATCTGCAGTACCCCCTGCTTTTTGCCATGTCGTAAGTCTCGCACAGTCCCAACCCGCATGCACGGCTGAAATCCGCGCATGCCCTTTCAATATCACCGGTAAGCATATAGGCCGCGCCCCTGTTGTCGTAAGGTTTGGCAAGTTCCGGGTCGATGGCTATGGCCCTTGAATAGTCGAGTATGGCACGTTTATATTTACCCATTGCAAAGTAGACCAACCCCCGGTTATTGTAAGCCTTGGCATACCGCGGATTGTTCTTGATGGCGTTGCTGAATTCGGCCAGTGCGGGTTCATACTGTCTTAACATCAAATAGGCGAATCCCAGATTGCTGTATGCCCTGGCATATTTACGGTCAATATCCACGGCCCTTTTATATTCTTTGACGGCAAGTTCATATTGGCCTTTCAGGAAATATATATTCCCCCGGTCATTATATGCCCTCGCACATTGTGGATCGTTTTCTATGGCCCTGTTATATTCGACCATGGCGAGATCGTACATGCCTTTGCCGGCATACATGATTCCGCGGTTTACATGTTCATGTGCCAGCCCGGGGTTTGATGTGGAAGCACACGCCGTAAAAAAAAGAAGCACTGCCGCCGTCAATATAATATAGCCCGTTCTTAACATGGCTGTCTTCTCCTGATTCTTGTCAGAATTCAGTGTTTACCTTACAGTTGCATAAAAATCACCGCCATTATCCCGGCAGGCAAAACCCCTGCACCCCGGAACGACAGACGGCGAGTTCATCAATTCTTGAACCTTGAAGCGTTATTTCAAAAGATAAAAACGCAAACAGCTTTGTATTAATATTTTACATCATGTAAGATAATATTACAAACCAAGGGGGGCACTACTGTAAAGCGGATTTGAGAACTTCAATAAATTTCAGGTAATCCCTTGTCGGAGGATTTAAAAGTTCCACAGCCACGCCGTCATAACTGTCGCTTGTCTTTGTTATCCTGCTGACTTTGACCGGAACAGTCAGCACATAATCCTCCACGGGGATAAGCACTTTGAACTTGGTGTCAAAGGGAAAGCGCATGTCCCTGCTACTTATAAACATACCGTTTTCCGACAGATTTCTTACTGTGCCGCTGTAGCCCCTGTCGTCACAGCAAAACTTGACATTTATATTTACAGACACTCTTTCGGAAGATCTTCTTTGCATAATATTTTCCAGCAAACAGGACAGTCACGGATGGTTCCGGTTCCTATCCAACCAGAGAGTATAGGCATAATCCAGAATGTCACCCTTGGCTTCTCTGTCCATCTCTTTGATTTTTATGCCCGCCAGACAGCTTGTACCGCTTCGTTCGCTCCACTTGATATCTCCCAGGATTTGAACCAGGGTGTCTTTGCGGGGATGCCTGACCATTAATTCAATGGCGGCGTTTACGCTCATGTCAAGGTTTTGTGATTCTAAACAGAGACCTTCGCGGGAAAAATCTTTTATTGCGCCTGAAGCACGTTCGGAAGGGTTTCCGGGAAGGGTGATTTGAGCATCGAGAGGAACCTTGAACCTTCTGAATTTTCTTCTTTCAACTACCATCCATCCTCCCCTGATCCGGAAGATATATATGCCACCCGCCTTTCCTCCAACTTGTCATGCTCAAACTCTCCTTGACGCCTGCATCAGCGCATTGGCTCTGCGGCAGCCGGATCCTTCAGGGGGTTCCCTCTGTCTCTGCCACCGCGATTGGAAAGCAGTACGGACGGGATTTCAAGCATCAGACCACAACAACTGAATCATCGCTTCCGTATTCATTAGGTATATATTTATCCGCGCACCAGTCATTCTCCCAGCGGGTGTAATCGATCAGATACCTGAATTTGTACTCCCGGTTGCGGGGCAGTTCCAGTGTCGCCTTGAAATCGCCGTTCGGCAGGCGCTTCATCTTTGTCTCCGTCGTATTCCAGTTATTGAAATCACCGACAAGCGTAACCGCCTTGGCATCACGCACGGCCTCTTTCGGCAGCCTGAAAGTAACCCTGCATGAAAGATTGGACTTAACGTATTCCTTCTTGATGCCCGGCGAAGGCGCCGCTTTTGCCTTGCGCTTTGCGGACGACGTGTCCTTTGCCCTGGCATTCAGCTTAACGGATGGGTTAGGGTTAGCCGCTTTTTTAACCGTCTTTTTCATCTTGTCCTCCCCGATGAATTTATAAAGTTCCTTAATAGAGAACGGTTCTCATATGTTATGAATTATAAACCTGTACTCATTATACTCAATAGCCGAAAATTACATCAACCCTCTTTACAGAGGGGCGCTGCACGGCGGGTATACCCGTGGAACAGGCGTTGCGCCGCCCGTCGTATGCAAATCTTATCACAAAAAAAATGAATGTCAATCACCCCCTTATCATCGACGACATGCGGCCCGGAAGAGGATGTTTTCAGAAAATTCTGTTATAGTATCTCCTGATGAATTAAATAACAGAAGCTTCCCCGGGCTTCTTCCGAGTCTTAACCTTAATGTTGCATAAGCCGGCAGGGAAGTCAGCCGGAAAACCTTTATAAAGCGACCTCCCCTCCGGGCGGTGTTTTTATGCAACTGTAAGGTGATTTATGGCCGAAAATATTGACTATAAAAAGATAATAACCGAGAGACTCAAAAACCCCCAGTGGAGATTCGCCGCCGTACTTCTCATCACGGCCGTTATTTTATTATTATGGGGTCAACTTTATAATATTAAAGCGCCGCGTGTAGCCGGCATAAGTTACAGCCAGTTCATCGACCAGCTCAATGCGAAGAACATATCCTCCGTTACAATAAAAAACCTGCATGTCCGCGGGGAACTCAAAGAAGAAACACCTCTTCCGGTTCCTTCTGCAAAAAAGCTTGTAACCGTGAAGAACTTCGAGACATTCCTGCCGTCCTTTCAGGGGGATGAACTCTTGTCCGAACTCAAGAAAAACGGCGTCGTTATCAACGTTGAATCACCGGAGAAGATGTCACCTTTCTGGCAGATCGTGGTCGGGATTCTGCCATGGGTGCTTATCATCGGCATATGGATACTGATAATGAAAGGCTCGCAACGGCTCCAGGGGGGGCCGGGCGGCCTGTTTTCTTTCGGGGCAAGCAAGGCCAAACTGCACGATGCACAGAAGCCGGGAGTGACTTTTGCGGATGTGGCCGGCATGGAGAATGCCAAGCAGGAGCTCAAAGAGACAATAGACTTTCTCAGAAACCCTGCCAGGTTCAGGGAGATAGGCGCCAAAGTCCCCAAGGGAGTCCTTTTAATAGGCCCTCCCGGAACCGGAAAGACACTGCTCGCCCGGGCAACGGCTGGTGAGGCGCAGGTCTCTTTTTACAGCATCAGCGCCTCCGAGTTCATAGAGATGTTTGTCGGCATCGGCGCCTCGCGCGTGAGGGATATGTTTCAGAAGGCGAAGGCGTCCCATCCAAGCATTATCTTTATCGACGAAATCGACGCAGTGGGCCGCACGCGCGGGGCGGGGCTCGGCGGAGGGCACGACGAGAGGGAGCAGACCCTGAATCAACTGCTGAGCGAGCTTGACGGGTTCGAGCAGCATGAAGAGGTGATCGTTATCGCCGCCACAAACAGGCCCGACGTGCTCGACCCCGCACTACTCAGGCCCGGGCGTTTCGACAGGCACATCGTTATAGACAAACCCGGACAGAAGGACCGCAGGGCCATTCTTGAGGTGCATGTAAAAAACAAGGTGCTGGCGGATGATGTTGATCTGGAAAGCATAGCCAGGGGCACGCCCGGCATGTCGGGGGCCGACCTGGAGAACTTTGTAAACGAGGCGGCCCTTATCGCTGTCAGGAAAAACAAGGACAGGATCGACATGGAGGATTTTGAGGAAGCCAGGGACAGGATATTGATGGGCACGGTGAGAGAGGAGACAATCAGTGAGATGGAGAAACGCATAACCGCATATCACGAGGCCGGACATGCCCTTGTGGCAAGGGCCCTGCCGGGCTCCGACCCCATCCATAAAGTGACCATAATCCCCCGCGGCATGTCAATGGGCTCAACCCAGCAACTGCCTGAAGAGGACAGGCACTATTACCCAAAATCCTATCTCATGAACAAACTGAGCGTCGCCCTTGCCGGAAGGGTGGCCGAGAAGATCGTTTTTAATGACGTAAGCACCGGCGCGCAGAACGACCTGAAAGAGGCCTCTTCGCTTGCCGAGAAAATGGTGGCTCAGTGGGGTATGAGCGACAAGGTCGGGCCTTTAAGCCTGGGAAGGGGCGAAGAGCATCCCTTCCTGGGCAGGGAGCTCGCCCTGCCCAGGCATTACAGCGAGGACCTCGCATGGCTTATGGACCAGGAGATACAGAAATTGATAATGGAAGCTGAATCCAGGGCGGAAGAAATACTAAGGGGCAGGAGAAAGGTTCTTGATACGCTGGCTGAGGCGCTTATAAGAGAAGAGGTGCTGAACAGGGAAGATGTGGATCGTATAATCAGGGAGTCTGAGTGAAGTTCTCCACGATTTTCAGATATTTCCCGGAAGATTGCAAGACCTCGATCCCCATTGCATCATAAAAGTCCCCGGTCTTTGCAATCCATCTGACATTAACGGGCAGCTGCAGTTCTTCATTTTTCAGGGGAATAATCAGATCGACAAACGCACCGGACGGAAGGCAGACCCCTGAA
>JALSHG010000059.1 GCA_026982355.1 Thermodesulfovibrio sp. | reverse complement strand
CATCGTTAACCTCATTTCCGCCTCCTGTTTTTCCTTTCTCCAGGAGACTATTCTTCATATCTTTCGTCAAGATTTCTTTTTTGAGGCAACGATACCTTTTCGTTTCGATTTTTTTTGAGGCAATTCGGGCGCTTTACATCGCGGACAGTCTTGTGTTAGAATTTTATCTCTCAAATATAAGGAAAGGCGGCGGCTGATGGCTTTAGCAAAAGAACAGAAGGAAAATATAATCAAACAGTACAAGCTGCACGAGGGTGATACAGGATCTCCGGAAGTGCAAATAGCCCTTATCAGCGAGCGTTTAAACGGTCTGAATTCGCATTTTCAGATCCATAAAAAAGATCACCACTCACGCAGAGGGCTCTTGAAATTAGTGGGACAGAGACGCAAGCTCCTAAGTTACCTGAAGGCGACGGACAGGGAGAGATACGAAAGGCTCATCAAACAGCTTGGACTTAGAAAGTGACAGTGAATGACAAATGTTGAGACTGAAGTCAAAGGAAAACCTCTCTATCTTGAGACCGGAGTATTCGCAAGACAGGCCGACGGCTCTGTAATCGCAAGATACGGAGATACTGTTGTACTGGCAACTGTTGTTGCCCGCAAGGAAGCAAGAGAAAATATAGATTTTTTCCCCCTTACCATAGACTACCAGGAAAAGGCCTATGCGGCCGGCAAAATCCCCGGCGGTTTCTTTAAGAGGGAAGGCAGGCCCAGTGAAAAGGAAGTCCTTACATCCCGCCTGATTGACAGACCCGTCAGGCCCCTTTTCCCGGACGGCTTTCATTCCGATACCCAGGGAATCGTCTCGGTGCTGTCCTTTGGAGAGGAGAACATATCGGATGTCCTCGGGATCATCGGCATGTCGGCGGCACTCAGCATATCCGATATCCCGTTCAGCGGGCCGGTCGGCGCCGTCAGGGTCGGCATACTGAGTGATTCCTTTGTGATAAACCCCGACCTGCAGGAGACGGAGGAATGCGACTTCACACTCGTTGTGGCCGGCACTGAAGAAGCGGTCCTCATGGTGGAGGGAGGCGGCCTCGAAATCCAGGAACCCCTCCTGCTTGAGGCGCTTGAGATCGCCCGCAGGGAGATAAAGACCGTTGTTGAACTGCAGAAAAAACTGGTCTCCATGGCCGGCAGGCCCAAGCGCCCCGTCACCCCGCCTCAGGTGGATGAACGGATTGTAAAAGCCGTCTCGGACATTTCGCTCGAAAAAATCAAACAGGCGATTATCATCCCGGATAAGCTCAGGAGGCAGGAGGCCCTCAATGAAATACTCAGGGCCGTCATAGAGGAGCTGAACACCGGCGAAGAGGACATGTCAAATGATATCGCCTTTGTTTTCAATAAACTCGAGAAAGACCTCGTAAGGAACATGATCCTTGAACAGGGCATAAGGGCGGACGGACGCAGGCCCGAGGAGATAAGGAAAATAAGCGCGGATGTGGGGATTCTGCCGAGGACGCACGGGTCGGCCCTTTTTGTGAGGGGGGAGACACAGTGCCTTGCAGCGGTCACTCTCGGTACGGCGGAGGACGAACAGAGAATCGATGCGCTTGAAGGGGAATCCAAAAAGGCGTTCATGCTTCATTATAATTTCCCTCCCTTCAGCGTGGGTGAGGTGAAACCGCTCAGGTCCCCCGGCCGGAGGGAGATCGGCCACGGCATGCTGGCGGAGAGGGCGTTGAAGGCCGTGCTTCCGGCCAAATCAGAGTTTCCCTACACCATAAGGATAGTATCGGATGTGCTCGAGTCCAACGGCTCATCATCAATGGCCACGGTATGCGGGGGTACGCTTGCCCTTATGGATGCCGGTGTGCCCATCAAGGCCCCGGTCGCCGGTATTGCAATGGGTCTTATCAAGGAAGGCGAAAAGATCGTGGTCCTTACGGATATACTCGGTCTCGAGGACCATCTCGGGGACATGGACTTCAAGGTGACCGGCACAGAGGAGGGCATCACCGCATTCCAGATGGATGTGAAGATAACCGGTGTGACCAGGGAGATAATGGGCGCCGCTCTTGAACAGGCAAAGAAGGGAAGGCTTTACATACTCGACAGGATGAAGGAGATACTTCCCGGGCCGAGGGAAAACCTCGCCACGCATGCCCCGAGGATATTCACAATGAAGATAAAGCCCGACAAGATCAGGGATGTTATCGGTACAGGCGGAAAGGTTATCAGGGGCATAGTCGAGCAGACGGGCGTCAAGATAGATATTGATGATACGGGCACCATAAATATCGCATCAATCGACGAAGCGTCCGCCCTGAAGGCCATGGATATTGTAAAGGGAATAGTCGCCGAGGCGGAGGTGGGCAAGCTCTATATGGGCAAAATAAAGAGGATCGTGGATTTCGGTGCGTTCGTGGAGATATTCCCGGGCACCGAAGGGTTGCTTCACATATCGCAGATTTCCGACAGGAGAATTGCAAAGGTTACGGATGTTCTGAAGGAAGGGGAAGAGATTCTTGTCAAGGTCATAGAGATAGATAAAATGGGCAGGATACGTCTCAGCAGAAAAGAGGCGCTTAAAGACCGGGCATCTGCAAAATCAAGGGCCTGAAATAAATCAATCATAAACAAGCCGGATCAACATCGATATGCCTTGCGGTGGTTTTCCGGGGATATCGATGCATGGTGTTTATTGCAATTCCGCGCGCCCCCCTGTATTTTTTAATGCCACGGCAATGTATACCTTAATGTTGCATAAGGGGGCAGGCGGGGTCCGCCGCAAAACCTCCGCCGGACTCTCCTGCCCGCGGGCGGTGTTTTTATGCCGCTGCAAGGATGATACAACTGTAAGATTCGAGAAAGCGGAAAATGTTCAAGAAAATAATGCTTGACAACAACATACCCGTCCTTATCGAGACGGCCCGGGAGGTGCATTCCATGTGCATAGGCATATGGGTAAAGGTCGGCTCACGGAACGAGCGGCCGGAGAAAAACGGCATCTCCCATTTCCTCGAGCACATGTTTTTCAAGGGAACGGCAACCCGTACGGCACAGGATATCGCAATGGAGATCGATTCGCTCGGCGGCGAGCTGAATGCCTTTACATCCTCTGAGTATACACTTTTTTATGTCAAGGTACTTGACGAATACATGGAAAAGGCCATAGAGCTTTTAACGGACATATTCCTGCATTCAACCCTGCCGGAATCTGACCTGGAAAAGGAGAGGAGCATAATCAACGAGGAGATAAAGATGGTTGAAGACACGCCGTCGGATTATGTTTACGAGCTGTTCAGCAGAAGCATATGGGGAGAGAGGGGGCTGGGCCTGTCGGTCCTCGGCAGGGCTGAAACCATAGAGACGTTTACAAGAGACGACCTCATTGAGCATGTGGAAAGGTTCTACGGGAAAGAGAACATCATCGTGGCATGCAGCGGCAGGTTCGATGAAGACAGGCTCATCGGGTTCCTGAACCGGGGCATCGGCTCTCTGAAGAGAAACTGCAACCGCGAGGATACGCCCGTACCGGAGTTTACGGGCAGCCTTAACATAGTCACGAGGGACCTGTCGGAGGCCCATATATGCCTCGGGGTCAGGGGTATGCCTTATAAAAGCGATGAGAGGTATTCAATGCACCTGCTGAATACGATACTCGGCTCGGGGTTCAGCTCCAGGCTCTTTCAGAATGTGCGGGAGAAGAGAGGGCTGGTGTATTCGATTTACTCCTATCATGTATCATATTTCGATACCGGCCTCTGGGCGGTATATGCAGGCACCGACAAGAGGCACGTCAGCGAGGTGGTTAATATCACGGTTGAGGAGATGAAAAGTCTTGCTGATTCCATTACACATGACGAGCTCATCAGATCAAAGGCCCAGCTCAAGGGCAATCTTATCCTTGCCCTTGAGTCCACGAGCAACAAGATGTCGAACATAGCAAAACAGGAGATATACTATGGGGAATACTTTTCTCCTGAGAAGATCATAGCAATGGTCGAGGCCATAACGCTTGAAAATGTCAGAGATGTGGCCCGGAGGCTCACGGATTCGGCACCGTTCGCCCTGACCGTATACGGCCCCGTGCAGGAGCGCGACCTCAGGGGATCATGCAGGCTCCTGCAATAAACCCGGCTTCATGGAGTGAACGGTCCCGGACAATGACCCTGCTCAAGGAGACCCTCGATAAACTCTACAGGGAATATGATTTCAGGGGCCGCCTCGGATTCGACCCCATCGATTTTCCGCACAGGTATTCAGACCCCGCCGATGTGGAGGTTGCGGGTTTTATCGCATCCTGTTTTGCCTACGGGAAAGTCGGGCTTTTCAAACCGGTAATTGAAAAGATACTCGGGCCCGGGGGCAGGCATCCGGCACGGTTTTTCCTGAATTTCACGTTAAAAGACGCCCGGTATTTAAAAGACATCAGCTACAGGTTCAACAGGGAAAGGGATGTGGTCTGTCTTGCATATATGCTGGGCCGCATACTGCGGAAACGGGGTTCCCTGAAAAACGCGTTCTACGGGTTTTACAACCCGTCGGATGAAGACATCGGGACCGCCCTTGCGGGCTTCGTGGATTCTTTTCTTGAAATATCCGTATCGCCGGTTTACGGGAAGAACGGAATTCCCCCGGGACTGGCACAGCTTCTCCCCTCGCCCCGCAGGGGCAGCGCATGCAAGCGGATGAACCTGTTTCTCAGGTGGATGGTAAGGACAAAAGACATTGATTTCGGCATCTGGGACAGGATACCGCCGTCGAAGCTGATCATCCCCCTCGACACCCATATAGCAAGGATTGCAAGATGCCTCGGGCTCACGCGTAGAAAGGCCGCTGACTGGAAGGCCGCAAAGGAAATAACCGGCTCGCTCAGGAAACTCGACCCTCAGGACCCCCTGAAATATGACTTTGCCCTCTGCCACCTCGGCATAGAGGGATTATGCAGGGGGATGATACGCTCAAATTGCACTTTTCCGGCGGGTGCATGTAACCCTTAATGTTGCATAAACCGGCAGCCTGCCTTGCCCCGTGGTGGTACTTTTATGCTACTGTAAGGTAAAATTATAAAACAGGCGGTTCCCCGACCATGATTCAAATCATAGCCTGATTATTGATAATGAGTTATAAATAATTCAATACATTTTTTCAAAGGAGGACTCTGCCGTATGGGTGACAATGCCGCAAGGAAACCGTCCATTGACCTGGAAGAGTGTATAGGGTGCGGATCGTGCGCCGAGATATGTCCTGAGGTATTTGCAGTAACCGAGGAGGCCAAGGCTTATGTTATTGCAGAGGGCAAGTGCGACACCTGCGACTGCGAGGAAGCAGCGGAGATATGCCCTACGAGGGCAATATTGCTGGAGTAATGGAACTTTCGGAAAAATAAAAGACTCGGAACCGGAAACAGCGGTTTTTTGGGGGGGGGCGGCATGGAAATATTAGACCTGAACAGGCTCATAAGATTTTATCCCGACAGGATATTCCGGGAGATGATCGACGACAAGCCCGAGATGAGGATAGCGCTGATGTGCCTGGAGCCGGGGCAGAAACTGGAGCCACACAAGGCGCCGCTGAGACTCCTGATGTATGTCGTTCAGGGCAGGGGAACCTTCACGGTGGGAGACGAAAGCATTGAGGCCGGGGAAAAGACCTGCATCACATGTGATCCCATGGTGTCGCACGGTTTTACCGCCGACAGGGGGGAACGTCTCGTTGTCATGGCGGTGGTGACTCCGGCGGATGAGTAGCCGGTCCGGCTTATAAATAATTTTTATATTTCGTTATGCGGAAAAGTTTTCGGGCTGTTTTTATGTTAATATGGAATCATATGAGCGCTGGAAAACATATGTCTGATTGATTCGGACTGAACAATACTACCGATATTGGAGGTGTCTTATGAAAAAGCCGGTCATTAATTACGACGAATGTACGGGCTGCGCCACTTGCGTTGAAATCTGTCCCGAGGTCTTTGAAATGGGAGACGATGAAAAGGCATTTGTCAAGGCGGAAGACAAGTGCGATACCTGCGACTGCCAGGAAGCCGCGGACACATGCCCTTCGGAAGCCATCACTTTTGAAGAATAGAAAAGATACGCCGTCAGCATGACCCACCGGGCGGTACCCCGCCGGCATATCCTGCCGGCGGGGTATTTTTGTGGGTTTCCGGTTATTCTAATTGAAAATGAATTTCATTTTCCTTGACAGGCCGTCCCCGTTAAGTTTAACATGTATAATGGGCAACCGCGGGAAACATAAGACGGCCTGCCCCCCGAAGATCTCCGAAAAGAAGGAGCAACTGAAGGCATTTCTCAGGCGGAAAGGCTTCAAGTCCACGAGGCAGAGGGATATTATCGTCACCGAGTTCCTGAAGACAGGGGAGCACATTACGGCGGAGGACCTTTACAGAAAGATCAACAGGAAAAACAGGGAGATAGGTTTTACGACCGTTTACAGGACACTGAAGCTCCTGACAAAGTCGGGATTCGCCACGGAGAGGCTCTTTGCTGACAACCTTACAAGGTATGAGCCGCTTTCAGCGGAAGACCACCATGATCATCTCATATGTCTGAGCTGCGGCTCGATCATGGAATTCGAGAATCTGAAGATGGAAAGGCTGCAGGAGAAGATCGCCGGTGAGTTCGGATTCTGCATAATAACGCACAAAATGGAATTCTACGGCTACTGCAGTGAATGCAGGGACAAATGTCCTCGGCATGACGATTAACCTTAATGTTGCATAAACGGGCAGAGGAGTCTGCCGGAAAACCTTTATAAAGCGATTGGATATTGAAATATGTTATTGTGGCAGGAAGTAACGAAGAGGGAAGTTCAAAAAACACGCCGGTATGCCGTGCGGAATACTCTCCAAGGAATCGCAGATAAAGCTTTTCCGGCAGCCTCTCCCGCCCCGCCGGCAATGTTTTAATGCAACTGTAAGGATAAGGCAGGGGGACTGGAGATTGCGGGAAAATGCATGACCATTGCCGTAAACAGGATGACAGCGGGAGCGACGCCCCCCGGATATTCCTCGTGGGCAATCCCAATGTGGGCAAGAGCGCCATATTCGGCCTGCTGACAGGCCGCTATGCGGCGGTCTCGAACTATCCGGGCACGACCGTTGAACTGACAAAAGGCGAGGCGACCATACAACGCCGCAAGTTCCTGATCGTGGACACGCCAGGCGTCAACAGCCTTGTCCCGATGAGCGAGGATGAAAAGGTCACAAGGGACATACTGCTCGAGGAAAAGGCAGAGGCGGTCATACAGGTTGCCGATGCCAAGAACATCAGGAGGTCGCTCTTTATCACCCTGCAGTTGACGGAAATGGGGCTGCCTCTCGTGATAGACCTCAACATGAAAGACGAGGCCTCAAGGATGGGCATAGATATTGAGGAGACCGTGCTCGGCAACATATTCGGCGTGGATGTGGTCTCCACGGTAGCTGTCCGTAAAAAGGGGATGACTGCCCTGAAAAAAGCCGTCCTCAACCCCAGGATATCGGACTACAGGTTTTCTTATGACCCTGCCATCGAGGAATATATCTCAAAGATAGAGCGCCTGCTCCCGGAATCAAACATCTCCGGGCGCTCTATAGCGCTGATGATACTGTCCGGCGACAGGACTCTTAAGAACTGGCTTCTCAGCCGGCTTGATGAAGACACTATCAGCAGGATCGAGGCGCTGAGGGACAAGATATGCGGAAGATATACCGAGCCCCTGAGTTATGTCATCAGCAGGCAGCGCCTGAAGGAGGTTGAAGGCATAGCAAGGGCCATATTCAGGAAAACGCCGGTGGAGAAAAAGGGATTATCCGGCTTCCTTGGCGACCTTACGCTGCATCCGGTGTGGGGATTCCCGTTTCTCTTTCTCGTACTTTATCTGCTGTACCAGTTTGTGGGTGTGTTCGGTGCGGGCGTGCTCGTGGATTATCTTGAAAGAGTGGTTTTCGGTGAATACCTGAATCCATGGGCGGAAAAATTAGTCGCAATGTCCGTTCCCGTCAGCTTTCTGCGGGACCTCCTGACAGGACCGTACGGCATCATAACAATGGCCCTCACATACGCAATCGCCATAATACTGCCGATAACAGCGACTTTCTTCATCGCCTTTTCGATAATGGAGGATTCCGGTTACCTGCCGCGCCTCGCGGCAATGCTGAACAGGGTGTTTCAGGCAATGGGGCTCAACGGCAAGGCCGTGCTCCCGATGGTGCTCGGCCTCGGGTGCGACACAATGGCCACGCTGACAACGAGGATACTCGATACACCCAAGGAAAGGCTCATAGTCACCCTGCTTCTTGCGCTCGGCATCCCGTGTTCCGCCCAGCTCGGGGTGATACTCGGCATGTTCGGCAGACAGCCTGTTGCGGCCGTGCTTATATGGGCGGGGACATTAACCCTTGTGATGCTGTTTGTCGGTTTCCTGGCGGCAAGGATTATACCCGGAAAGAGGGTGGACTTCATACTTGAACTCCCCCCCCTGCGAATGCCGCGGTTTGCAAATGTTTTCGTAAAGACGGTCGGGCGTATTGAATGGTATCTGAAGGAAGCGGTGCCGCTTTTCGTGCTTGGCACATTGATACTGTTTCTTGCGGACAAGCTGGGGATTCTCCCCTTCCTCCAGGAGGCTTCATCCCCGGTGATTGTCAGTGTGCTGGGCCTGCCGGCAAAGGCCGCTGAATCCTTTATGATCGGTTTTCTCAGAAGGGACTACGGCGCAGCCGGACTTTTCGCCATGCAGCAGCAGGGGCTTCTCAATACAGAGCAGGTGGTTGTAAGCCTCGTCACCATAACCCTGTTTATCCCCTGTATCGCAAACCTGTTCATGATAATAAAGGAGAGGGGGCTGAAAGCGGCCGTTATGATAGCGGCATTCATTTTCCCGTTTTCAATCCTGGTGGGGGGGATTCTTCACCGGATCCTTTTATGGCTTAAAATCTTCGGTTAAGGTAAAATATATCTTAAGACCGTGGAGCGGGGCGGGAGATCCGCCGTGAAACCGTTATAAAGCGATTGGATATCGGGAATATGCCCCTGTTGCGGGAAGTAACGGAAAGTGAAGTTCAGAAAAACGTCCATATGCTGTGCGGAATATTTCCTGAAGGTATCGCAGGTAAAGCTTTCCCGGCAGGCTCCTCTGCTCTGTCGGCGGTATTTTATGCCGCTGTAAGGCTAATGCAACCGTAGCAACTATGTGAGTTGACACAATTCCGAAACATGCACGGGTGACGTATGTACAGGGCAAATCCGGAGGGAATAAACATAAGGGCGGCTCTTTTCTACTGGCTTCTCACGCTGGGATACATGGCGGTTATTTTCCTGCTCTCATCGTATCAGGGAGGTGACCTCCCCACCCTTCCCGAAAACTTCGACAAGGTCGTTCATACCGGCGTTTACATACCGCTGGCCTTTCTGTTCTATCTTTCCCTCAGGAAAACGGGAATCAGGAGATATATCTTTGTGACGGCCTTTCTTTTTGCGAGCCTGTACGGGATCACGGATGAGATTCACCAGATATTCGTGCCCGGCAGGGACCCTGCAATCGGCGATGCGCTGGCGGACTTCACGGGTGCGCTCCTTGGATGCCTGGGGGCGAGTTTCTGGAGACATTCATCGGGGGACCTATAGGTCTTTGGTGAATTCCTCGTATGTTTCGGGATGCTCATTCATTACTTCCTCTTCTATTTTCCGTATGTCGCCTATATAAGGCGTGCGGATGCCGTGGAAATCAACCGGGTCGCCCAGGGCCTGGAACTTTATCCCGAATTTCTTGAGCAGTATTACAAGCCCTTTCGTCATTACCGCATACCAGTGTGTTAATTCCCTGCGTTTGCTCTCATGGTAGACGGCCTTGTACAGGCAGGTAACCAGTTCATGCCTGCTGCGCCTGTCGTTCAGGGCTCCGTTTTTCAGGCGGAATGCCCCGGGCTGCCTGTACCTGAACCTGTCCTCGGTCCTCCTGTGATACCCCCTGTTGTAGGTTTCAAATGTTCCTATGCTTCTTCTCTCCTCATCAGGGCCGTATATATACTTATCCTCGGAACGCTTCCTGTAATCCCGGCTTATCACCAGCCTTGATATCTCGGCTATGTTTTTCCGGGGGATTTTGCCCCTGTCGATGTCGATATGGCAGTATCTTTCAAGCGGAAAGCCCTCGGGCGGGTTCAGTATGAGCCTCACCGAGCCGACTATCTTCTGCGAGTCGTCCCTCACCGCAAAGTGGACGGCATACTTGTCGTATTCGTCGGTTTCAAGGCCGTTGGGGTGTTTTTCGGGTTTTTCAAAGCCCCACTCAAGGCAATAAACCTTGTACCTCAGCCTGTAGATTTCCGCAAGCTCTTTCTCGTCTGAAACAGCGCTGACTGTGAACGGCATAGAGAGATTCTCCCAAACAAGGCATCTGAAAGTCAAGTGAATATTGTCTCAAGGGAAAAATTATTCGACATAAAAATAATATCACACGGATACCGTGTGTCAAGCGTTTTTTCAATTTTTTCGGAATAAAACGGCCGGAACTTTAGCAGGGGCATGGCGCGCCATGCCCCCGCGGAATGACAAACAGCGGTATCCTTGCGACCGGATACTAAACGACATCAGGGTGCTCAAGGCCGTGGAATCACTGTCAGAAATGACAGTATACTTTATCCCGGGAAAAATGCTACATTATTTCCCGGGTATTCACCGGGCGGGGCCGACACCGGTCTCATCCGGACCGGAACGGGGGCATGGAAATCATTCCGGCACCCCATAACCTCTGGAATTCAAAAAAAACATGAAAGGGAGGGAAAGCCATGAAGAGATTTTACGTCCCGGCTCTCACACTGCTTATATTGATATCCGTTACGCCTCTTTCCGCACATGCAGGCCTCACGGACAGGGGAAACGGCCTTGTGTATGATGACGATCTGAACGTCACGTGGCTCCTGAATGCAAACTATCCGGCCGGCACCATGACATGGTCCGAGGCCGTTGACTGGGCTGAAAACCTGGTTTTCGGGGGATATGACGACTGGCGTCTTCCCCTCTCCGACACGTGCACCGGGAAAGGCTGTACGGAGAGTGAAATGGGGCATCTCTATTATCTTGAGGAGGTGTCTTCGGCATCACCCGGTATATTCACGGATGTAAAGCCTTCCCTGTACTGGTCATCCACGGAGTACGACACGGCCCGGGCCTGGCGGTTTAATTTCAAGTACGGCACGCAAAGCACGGGAGCGAAAACGCAGAGGCGCTATGCCTGGGCGGTGCGTGACGGTGACGTCGCGCCGCCGGTTGTGCCCGAGCCGGCAGGTGCCGCGCTGTTTATTGCAGGAGGAGCCGCCCTGGCGGCGAGGTGTTGGAGGAGGAAAAAACCCTTCACGGCACGCCGTCCATCCTGTCCGTTCAGGCTTTGAGGTAATCCCTCAGTGCATCTTTCCAGTGCCGGGGCTGCCCCATGCCCTCAAGCCTGAGCATGGTGTTGCCGAGCGCCGAGAATGCGGGCCTCCTTGCAGGACGGCTGATTTTGTCCGAGGATACCGGGTTTATCTTCGTCCCGGCTGATTTCAGCAGCGCAATCTCGCATGCAAGCTCATACCATGAGCAGTAAGATGAATTCGTTATATGGTATATGCCGTAACCCCTGCCCGGAAGCTCTTTCAGTTTTACCGCGAGGTCATATGCAGAGGTCGGCGAGCCTGTCTGGTCATCCACTACATTCATCTCGTCTTTTTCAGACAGGAGCCTTATTACGGTATCGACAAAATTCCTGCCGTTTTTCCCGTAGAGCCACGATGTCCTGACAATATAAAACCTGTTTGTAAGCGAGGACACAAACTTTTCACCCATGAGCTTTGACAGGCCGTACCTGTTTACGGGATTCGGCGCATCCCATTCGTTATAGGGCTCGTTTTTCGCGCCGTCGAACACATAATCCGAGCTGATGTAGATTACCGGACAACCCGCCTCTTCACAGGCCATGGCGACGTTCCTTGTGCCCGCGCCGTTTACGAGATAGGCCCTTTCAGGGTCAAGCTCGCTGCCGTCCACATCCGTGTACGCGGCGGCATGGATCAGATAGTCCGGTTTTATCTCCTTTATTACAGAGACGGCGCCGTCAAGATCGGTTATGTCAAGATCACGAAGCGACAGGGCGGCCAGGTCGGCATCCGCAAAGACCTTCCTTATTTCATGACCCAGCATACCCTCCGCGCCTGTCAGGGCGACCTTCATCCGCCGAGCCTCTCCCCGTACTGGAGGTCATAGTACTTCATATACTCCCCCGATATGATCCTCTCCCACCATTTCCTGTTGCCGATATACCATGCTATGGTCCTTGCGATGCCGTCTTCGAAACCTGTTTCCGGTCTCCAGCCCAGCTCTCTCTCGATCTTTGCAGGGTCGATTGCATACCTCCTGTCGTGGCCCTGCCTGTCCTTAACAAAGGTTATCAGCCGGGTGAGCCCGTCCCTGCTCATCCCGAGCTGTTCCGCGATTTCTCCGAGCAGGAGCCTGACCAGCTCTATATTCGTCATCTCGTTCCTTGAGCCCACATTGTAAATCTCTCCCGCCCTGCCCCTGTGGAGCACTGCATCCACCGCCCTGCAGTGGTCCTCCACGTATATCCAGTCCCTCACATTCATGCCGTCGCCGTAGACCGGGATCGGTTTTCCGCTGATCGCGTTCAGGATGACGAGCGGGATGAGTTTCTCGGGGAACTGGTAAGGGCCGTAATTGTTGGAGCATCTTGTTATCACGGCCCTTACCCCGTGGGTTTCAACATACGCCCTGACGAGGAGGTCTGAAGACGCCTTGCTCGCAGCATACGGGCTGTTCGGCAGGAGGGGGGAGCTTTCACTGAAAAGCCCTGTCTCGGCGGAGCCGTAAACTTCATCCGTTGAAACATGCACCAGGGTGCAGCCTCTCCGCCTCGCCGTTTCAAGCAGGTTGTGGGTGCCTGCTATGTTTGTCTTCAGGAACGGCGCGGCGTCAAGGATGCTCCTGTCCACGTGGCTCTCGGCGGCAAAGTTCAGAATCGCGTCGAATTCCAGGGATTCAAGCAGCTCCCTGTCGCAGATATCACCCCTTACGAACTCGTACCGGCCTGAGGACTCAATGTCTTTCAGGTTTTCGAGATTGCCTGCATAGGTGAGACTGTCCAGGTTGACAACGCGGCAGTCCGGATGCGCGGACAGTGCATACCTGATGTAATTGGAGCCGATAAACCCCGCACCGCCGGTTACAAGCAGTCTCATTCATCCACCCTGAACCGGGACAAAAGGTCGTCTTCATGCCGTATTTCGTCGACATCCCCCGTCCTGCCCCATCCCCTGTAGAGCCTGTCGGGCAGGTTTATCACAAGGGCGTCGGTGTCGCCGATATTCCTGTATGCGTGCACTACGCCCGGGGGGATCACCGCTATGGTCGGCGTGTCCCCGGTATCAACCGTCTTTTTCTGCAGGTAAGTCGGCGATGCCTTCCTGTTGTCCCAGAAATAAAGCCTGAACCTGCCGATAAGACAGAAATAATCCGTCTGCTCCCTGTGCTCGTGCGGCCCCCTCACGAGCCCCGGCCTTGTCATGGAGATATATGACATAACCGGACGGATTCCGGTCTCATCCTGCCTGATTATCTCGCCGAGCCAGCCGCGCCGGTCTTCATGTATCTCCAGGGGCCGTATCACAAGACCCTCCACACTACACCTCCACCACCGAGTCGTCACCGATCATGAGCCTCAGGGCCTTGTGCATTTTGTTGTTTCTGACAATTTTCACGTTCCTGCCTATGAGGCTTTCCTCCAGCCTCTCGATATCCCTCAGCTCGCTTCCGTCCATGATCACCGAGTGCTCAACAGAGGAGTTGACGACCTTCACGTTGCTGCCTATGCTTGTATGCGGGCCGATAAATGAATTTTTTATCACCGTGTTTTCACCTATCACCACAGGCCCGCGCACCGTGCTTCCCGTTACGACAGAACCCCGTCCCACTGCGACACGCCCGAGTATTCTGCTTGCATCGTCTGTTTCGCCCTCGATATTGCCTCTGAGCCATTCATCCAGGACCGTTGCATTTGCGGTAAGCATGTCATCCTTTTTACCCGTATCAAGCCACCACATGTCGAGGACGAGGCTCTTGACATTACAGCCCATGTCGATCAGTTCCTGAATGGCATCAGTTATCTCAAGCTCCCCCCTCCCGGAGGGTTTTATCCGCTCTATGGCCCGGTGTATCTGCGGGGAAAAGATGTATATGCCCACAAGCGCAAGGTTTGAAGGCGGCACATCCGGCTTCTCGATGAGCCTCAGCACCCTGCCTTCTCCCGAGACCTCCGCAACGCCGAACTGGCCGGGATTGTCCACTTCCTTCAGGAGTATGAACGCATCCGGAGAGGTGTTCATGAATTCACGGACAAATCTCTCTATGCCTGAACCGATCAGATTGTCCCCGAGATACATTACAAAGGGGGAATCCCCCAGGAAATCACGGGCGGTTTTAATGGCATGCGCAAGACCTCCGGGCACCTCCTGTGTTATATACTCTATGCTGATTCCCCTTGAGCTTCCGTCACCGGCGGCATTCCTGATTTCGTGCCCGGTCTCCGGTGAGATGATGATGCCGATATCCTTTATCCCCGCCTGGACGATGTTGTCTATGCAGTACAGCAGTATGGGCTTGTTGGCTACGGGCACGAGCTGTTTCGCCCCCGAGTACGTCAGGGGCCTCAGGCGCGTCCCCTTGCCCCCGCTCAGTATAATCGCCTTCATTGATTTCAATTATACCTTTTCCGGTTTTCTCAATTCCGTCTTTTTTATCTTGCCTGTGGCCGTTTTGGGAAACTGATCGACAAAGACCATCCTCCTCGGCATCTTGAACCGGGCAATATGCCCTTTCAGGTAATCCCGTATCTCGTTTTCGCCTACCTCGGCGTTGTCCGCCTTTTTCAGAAACAGTACCGGTATCTCCGAGCCCCTGCCGTCCGGTATGCCGACCATTGCGCATTCCTCTATCAAGGGGTGTTTTATTACAACATCTTCCACCTGTTTGGGATACACGTTCATTCCATCAACAATAATAAGATCCTTTTTCCTGTCGACAATGTATATGTAGCCGTCTTCGTCGATTTTCGCCATGTCGCCGGTATGGAGCCAGCCGTCCTTCAGCACCTCCCCCGTCTCCTCTTCCCTGTTGAAATACCCCTTCATTACATTGGGGCCTCTCACGATAAGCTCGCCTATCTCTCCCGGCGGCAGCCGCTTTCCGTCTTCCCCGATGACCGCGACCTCGATCCCCGGAAGCGGCGGGCCCACGGAACCGGGCTTCCTCACTCCGTTAAGCGGATTCACCGACACCACGGGCGATGTCTCGGTGAGCCCGTAGCCCTCGAGCAGCGGCACCCTGAACCGCTCTTCAAATGCGTGGATTGTATCCCGGGGCAGCGCAGCCGCGCCTGATATGCAGGCCCGAATGTTCATGAGAAACTTCAGCAGGTATTTTGCAAAAAACGGCAGTCTCTTTCTCGAGAGGATATTATAGACCGTCGGCACGCCGACAAACAGGGTTATCCTGTCCCTGAAGATAGCGTTTACGACCTTCGAAAACGGCTTGACGGACTCCAGCAGCACAATGCATGCGCCTGCACATACCGGCAGAATAACACACACGGTCAGGCTGAAAGAATGAAACAGCGGCAGAAACAGCAGCACCCTGTCCCTCTGCGACACCTGTATCACCTTAATGCATGCCTCTGCATTCGAGATGAGGTTTTTGTGTGTAAGCATCGCCCCCTTGGGGAAACCGGTTGTCCCGGATGTGTACAGCAGCACGGCCGTATCCCCGGCGTCCCCGCTGTAAGTCCCCGCCTCCCGCCGCGGTATCTCGTCGAACAGAACCGCTTTCAAACCCGGGACGCTCTTCCTTATTTTCTCCACATGCTGCGAGAACCCACTGCCGTAAACGAGAATTCTGCAGTTGCAGTCATTTAATATGTAGGATATCTCCTCAGGGGTAAGGAAGCTGTTTACAGGGACCGCGATGCCTCCGGCCCTCAGTATTGCAAAGAAAGAGACAATATACCCGGGACAGTTCTCCATCAATATGGCCGCCCTCCCGGCAGTGTTCA
Source organism: Thermodesulfovibrio sp. (assembly GCA_026982355.1). Lineage (GTDB taxonomy): Bacteria > Nitrospirota > Thermodesulfovibrionia > UBA6902 > UBA6902 > JAADFS01. Next base: position 450 of record JALSHG010000059.1, on the reverse strand, counting down.
GCCCGAGTGCCCTGAGGCCGCCTGCGGCAAGGCGGACAAGCCTGTCCGTCTCGGAAAACGAGAGTCGCTGCTTCTCAAATTTTATATAGGTGTTCCGTGAATACCGCCTTGCGCGTTCCGTCAATAACTCGCTGAGTGTCAAGAAATTCCGATCCTCCGGGTTTTACTCACTGATTGATTACTGCTGCAACGCCGGATGTTTCCTTCAATCCAGTATTTTTTACTCTAAGGGATGTCCGTGTTTTTGTCAATAAATGCCGGAATCAAGGGGCAGGGCATTGCTGAAGAGGAGACCCCTATCTCTATGCGGAAGTCGGAACTGTTGGGTAGCGTAAAATATTCTGTGTAAATTTGAATAAAAAAAAGAAAGGGTGTATTCTCCATAAGTTTGACTAAAAACTTTTAAAAGGAGGAATACACCCATGCCAGTAAAAGAATTAACGAATTTAA
>JALSHG010000058.1 GCA_026982355.1 Thermodesulfovibrio sp. | reverse complement strand
ATTCGACGGATGCGCCAGTCGCAGATTGATACGGCTGAAGCTGATTACGCGCGTCGCATCAAGGAATTGGATATTGCCATGGAACGGGCCGATATTACCGCCCAGCCGGTGGCGTATGGAACTTTGCACGTTGAAAGAGGAAATGAGAATGAGTAAAGAACATATTGAAAGAATACGTAAAGATAAGTTTTGGCTTGACGAAAAAGGTGAGTTGAGAGAAAAGAATCCATTAATTGATGATTTAACCAATTCTATCGAGCGCCTTTCCGAAGGCTTGTACTCTAAGGATACCCATTTTATCTTTGAATTAATTCAGAATGCGGAAGACAACACATATAATGATGCTGAACCAGCATTATCCTTTCAGTTAGTAAAAGATGATCCAACCGGCACCCCAAATGCTACAGGCGCATTAATTGTTCAAAACAACGAGGTAGGGTTTTCATCTGAGAATGTAGACGCCATTTGTGCAATAGGTAAGACCACCAAGAGCAAGACTCAGGGTTACATTGGTGAAAAGGGAATAGGTTTCAAGTCTGTTTTTCGGATCACAACAATACCACGTATATTTTCTAACGGTTATCAGTTTTGTTTTCCTGAGAAAGATGAGAAAACGGGTTTGGGATATATAGTGCCTCGCTGGGTGGCCACGGTTCCACCAGAAATTGTTCCGAAACAAACTACCATTATTTTGCCGCTTGATAAGCCGGACTTTGGCTATGAAAGAATCAAAGAAATGCTTCAGGATATTGAACCTGAAACAACTCTTTTTCTGTCAAAGCTCAAGGAAATTCGAATCAGAACAGATAGTGGAGATAATCTGACAATTTTAAAAGATGACACAAAGATACCTCATATCCAGCTTCTGCTCGAGGGAACAAAACAGGACAAATCATATTCTGACGTAAGAGAATTCTTGCTGTTCACCCAAACCGTTGATAGACCACAAGGTATAACCCATGAGAAAAGAGTGGGGATAGATAAGCGGGATATCTCTATAGCATTTCCAGTAGATGATAACAAAGACGGTATGGGCAAGATTTTTGCTTATCTACCTGTCCGCTCCGATACAGGTTTTCCTTTCTTAATCAACGCTGATTTTATCTTACCGAGCTCCCGTGAAGATATTCAGGATGTGCCATGGAATCGATGGTTAATGGAATGCGTCGCCAGTTTGCTTGCAGAAAAGTTGCAAATATTAAAAGAGAAAAATCTGTTAACGGTCCAACTACTTGAAACACTCGCAAAGAGGATGAATGAGCTTGATGAAAACAGTATATTTTATCCAATCGTCGAGGCGGTCCGCGATGCTCTCCTGGACCAGGAACTACTTCCAACAGATGATGGAACCTTTGTCTCTGCACGAAATGCAAAGCTGGCTCGCGGTGCTGAGCTCAGGAATCTCCTCACGCATGATCAATTAAGGGAATTGTTTCAGTCCGATGATGACATCAAGTGGTTGTCAGGAGAAATAACGCAAGACCGGACCCCCGACCTACGCTCTTATTTAATGAGCGAACTTGATGTGGAGGAGATAAGACCCGAAACATTTATAGAATTACTTACTGATGAATTTTTACAAGCACAAACTGATACTTGGATTATTCAATTTTACAATTTTCTTGGAAATGATAGATCGGAACTATGGAAGAAACCAGATTCAATATTGCGTAAGAAGAAGATTAAGTTCCTGCGTCTTGAAGATAATTCCCATGTCATTCCTTTTCAATCCGATGGTCGGCCAAATGCCTATTTGCCATCTTCTTCCAAAACGAATTTCCCTACAATTAAGAAAAATATTTTTGAGGACAAAGGGTCAGAAGATTTTTTAAGAAATCTTGGACTCTTTGAGCCCGATTTGTTTGCTGAAATTATTGAATTTGTATTTCCAAAATATACGGAGGGTTCATTTCAGGGAGATTTTCAAGAAAATATAGAGGATTTGAGAAAAGTTAGTAAAGTCTTGAATACTCCGTTACATACCAAATCTCAAAATTCTATCGGTAAGTTGAAGATTTTATTGGCCAAATTAGGCTTAGATGGCTTTTTAGTTTTAGAATACTTTGAGAAGCAAACAGAACCGGGAAAACTAATCCCTGTTCTTCTTAACATGGTATTGCCGTCAATCAAATTCCTTCGTGCAATTAATGGCAATAGAGAAGAGTATAAAACTGCTAAAGAGATATATTTGAATACTGATGAGTTGCGCATGTTTTTTGAAAATAATCCAGATGTTTGGTTCCTTGACAAAACCTATCCTGAAGATTTGGAGCCATTATTCAAAAAGCTCTCGGTTGGAATAAGTCCGAGGGTTAAACGCGAAAATAAAAATGATAAAGGGCACGTCGTCATTCAAGACTCCCACGGATGGCACGAACGTGGTCTTAATGGATTCGACCCGGACATTGAAGTTGATGGGCTGAAATATGCTCTCAAACATCCGACGCTTGAGAAAAGTCTATTTATATGGAACCGCATTGCGATAGAAAACTCGGATTGTATCCTCGGAATAGTGGAATCGTCATCACGAAAAACTTATGAAGGTAGCAAAAAGCAAGAAAAAATCTCGCATAACTTTGGCCGATTATTGATGGACACCCCGTGGCTGCCGGATAAGCAAGGCAACTTTCATAAACCCGCTGAACTCAAGCTCGACGATCTACGGGAGTCATTTATTCCTGATGAAAAACTGGCTGATTTGCTCGGGATGCAGAAAGATGAAATAAAAAAAATCGAGGAAAAAACCGGGGGCAAGTTTATACCGAAAGAAGAATATGAGGAGTATAAAAATTGGAAGGAACAAAAGGCTAAAACAGAAAAAGCTAAAGATAGTAGAAAGACGGAAACAGGCTCTGACAAGATCGATTATAAAGACGAATTCAAAAAAAGTTTTAACAGACCGGGAGAAACAGAGCTTCAAGAGCAGATTACAGATGATGGCAAAGTAAGAAATCCTGACCGTCGCCGTGAGAAAAGTTATAGGGAACATCAAGAACGCTTGCATGCTGAACCAAAGGCAGAGGAAAGGCGCAAGGAAACGATACGCACAATACTTGAAGGACCAGACGAACAAGTGCGTGAGTATTTATCCAAATTTTATGATGGGAAGTGTCAGATATGCGGCAAGACTTTTCCTGAGAGGAATGGAAATCCATTTTTCATAGCAAACTATATTGTTCCCAGGAAACTTGCACAGTCTGTAGATACCCCAGCCAATGCCCTTTGTCTATGTGCGGATCACTTTGCCAAATGGCAGCATGGGGCTGTTGAGGCGGAAGATATCATAGGGCGAATCGAAAACTTTAAAACAGAGTCAGAAGGCGGCAACAGCGAGCCGGTTTTAAAAATAAAACTGTGCGGTAAAGAATGTGAGATCACATTTAAGGAAAAACACCTGCTTGATCTTCAGGAGTTGCTCAGGGCTTCTGAAAAATGAAACTGGGTCAGTGACATGGGACAAATTGCACTTGAGAGCATAGGGGGCAGGCATATGACCTCTCGCTGCACATCCGCGGCTCTCAACACAACACCGGGACAGGCGCCGGACAATCTCTCACGGTCTTGCCCTTGCCTTAGGCTGATTCTTCTGCTAATATTAATAAATCCTATCAACAGGATTCATGTACAGGGGACTTTCATCCCTTTAGTTCACGCCCATGCCGGGCGTACACGAAGCGATGGACGTGAACGAGTGCCAGATGTGACTTTCGAGGTTTTGTTTGTTTTAATGTTGCATGAACGGGCAGGGGAGTCCGGCGGGAAAGCTTTATAAAGCGAGGCTCTTGTGCAGAAGTTCTCCGTCCGTCGCCTGCAGCGGAGAGAGGTGTCTTGTACCTCATCGATACCGAAAGATTTCTCCCTCCGGTCGAAATGACGTATACAGGCATTTTCATACTTTTGCAAGGGGCCCAAGCGACGGGATATCGGGAATATGTCCCGGATGTATAGCAGATAAAGCTTTCCCGCCGGACTCCCCTGCCCGTTGACCTTTTTTGAGGTGATTTTGGTACTATACGGAAAACTACATGCTAACCGGTTCCCCCTCCGCTTTGCTCCGGGGGAAACCGGGATTGGAGACGGATGCCCTTCGGGCGCTGCTCAACTGCCGCATTAGGACTCAAAATGAAAAGAAAGGATTGAAGATAAATGACAAAACGCACACAACCTCTCGCCGAGGTCTTTGGGTATCTTATAGGCGACCAGTCGCACAAGGCAGCGAGGTATCGATCGAGTCGTCTCTGTCCATTTAATAACAAAGTTCCCAATTGCACAAAAGACAAAGCCAAAAACCCCCTTGGTGTATGCAGTATGTTCCACGATGGTGCCCCAGCAATAACCTGTCCTATTAGGTTTAGAGAGGATTGGCTCATCACAGATGATGCTGCTTCCTTTTTCTTTAATGATGGCGCTTCGTGGAGTTCACTTACGGAAGTCCGCCTGAACGATGCCAATGGAAAAACGGCTGGCAACATTGACATTGTCCTTGTCGCATACGACAACAAGGGAAAGATCCTAGACTTTGGTGCTCTCGAAATACAAGCAGTCTACATTTCGGGAAATGTTCGCGCCCCGTTCGAATACTACATGAAAGACCCCCAAAGTCATGCACAAATGGATTGGTCAAATCAGCCTAACTATCCACGTCCAGACTATCTTTCCTCTTCCCGCAAGCGACTGGCTCCACAATTACTGTTCAAAGGTGGAATTCTTCATTCGTGGCAAAAGAAAATAGCCGTAGCATTAAACAAGTGCTTTTTTGACACACTGCCTTCCTTGACAACTGTGGATAAATCCAAAGCTGATATCGTATGGCTTATCTATGATCTTGAGATGACCAAAGAAGGCGGCCAGGATAGGTATAAACTGACAAAAATTGATGAGATGTTTACAGAATTCACTCCAGCATTAATGACGATTACCACCCCGGTGCCGGGGAAAATCGACGATTTCGTGAAAATTCTTCAGAAGAAATTTGATGAGCAACTCGAAATACCGCCGAAGAACAGCACAATTGAAAGGCCATTCTGAAATGAAAATCCCGAAACAACAATTACTATTCCCTGAATTATACAGAGATAAGGTGTCTCCCAAACCGGTTAATGTCGCCTCTGTTCCTCAAAGAAGTCCCTTCCGCTATCCGGGTGGAAAAACATGGTTTGTTCCGGTATTCCGAGATTGGATGGTGAATCATTATCCTAAACCTGAAATCCTGGTTGAACCGTTTGTTGGTGGCGGCATTATCAGCCTCACGGCGTTGTTTGAGGACCTCGTTTCACGTGTCGTGATGGTTGAAATTGATGAAAACATAGCTGCGGTGTGGCAATCTGTCGTTGATGGGCACGCAGAATGGCTGGCGAAGAAAATCCTCGATTTTGATCTGACCAAGGAAGCAGTCATACAGGAAATATCCAAGACCGATATCAGTGTAAAAGAAAAAGCGTTTCAGACTATTTTGAAAAATCGAACTTTTCACGGGGGGATACTCGCTGAAGGATCGGGTTTCCTAAAACATGGGGAAAACGGCAAGGGAATCCGTTCTCGCTGGTATCCCGCAACACTTGCTAAACGATTTGGGAATCTAAAACTTGTGGCTGATAGGATTACATTTCGTCAAGAGGACGGACTGGGTGTTATTAGAGAGTATTCTCAACGTGGTGACGTGGTGTTTTTTATCGATCCACCTTATACGGCTGGTGGAAAAAAAGCTGGCAAACGTCTTTACCGTCATTTCACCCTCGATCATGAGCATTTATTTACTCTATGTGAATCTGTAAAAGGAGATTTCTTAATGACGTACGACAATACAGATGAAGTCAAAACAATGGCAAGAAGACATGGTTTTCAGATGCGCCTTATTCCAATGAAGAACACTCATCACACAACAATGGAGGAACTTGTTATCGGAAAAGATCTGAAGTGGATGGATCGTTACCCTGCAGTGCATGAGCCTGTAGCTGAATACAACAAAGCGGTTAAGAGAGAAAGAAAAGTCCCAACAAAGCGCTACCAATGATCGCTATTCGCTGTTCTCCACAGCGGCAGGTGAGCTTGGTCGTTCCCCCTCCGCTTTGCTCCGGGGGTGGAACCGGGAGTTGGAGACGGATGCCCTTCGGGCGCTGCTCAACTGCCGCATTGGAAGTAATTGAAAAATTAAAAATATATTGCGTTAGGCCGCAAGCCAGGGGAATATAAAATATCAACACCGTTGGAGGTATTTCATATGCCGTCAAAAATAAAAGAGATTGAAGAAGAAGCTCTCCGAATTAGAATGAAGCTGTTGATATGCCCCCATTTTTTGGAACGTTATAAATACGAATAATTTGGATTCAAACATTATGAACGCTGTTCCGTCTCCGGTCGAAATGACGTATACAGGCATTTTCATACTTTTGCAAGGGGCTCAAGCGACGGGATATCGGGAATATGTCCCGGATGTATAGCAGATAAAGCTTTTCCGCCGGACTCCCCTGCTCCGCAGGCGGTATTTTTATGCCGCTGTAAGGTTAATATGCGAATTTCTTGTTATGAAATCTGTATTACACAATCGTATTCTGTTTGTCGGGAATCTTCGCTGCAGTTTTGAACGGTTGTGGTTGGATGACATCCGCCGGTGGTTGATACGACACTATTCATCATCTTCATCCCTGTAAGCCCTCCTTCTCATCAGTACCTTTATGAACCCGTAGATCAGGAAAATTGCCCCCACGGCAAAAATTATTTCGTAGATGCGGCTGCTGAAATATACGAACCATGTAAATCTTCTCTTAAGATAATCATGCCATTCCGTCTCAAGATCATCCAGCGTGACCGACAGCTCCTTAATGACGGCGGTATCTATCCGTTGGCCGTCCCGTAGATTATTCAATATTCCGAGTATGCCCTGTATGCCGGATTTTTTTATGATATATTCAACAAAACTCCTGCTTTCCTCATAAGACAGGCGCAGAAGCTGCGCGTTATCCGGAAATCGCAGTGTCAGTTCTCTGATTGGTATCAGCCGGCCGGAGAGTACAGCCTTTTCCAGAACCGCCTGCCCTTTGCCGGTCAATATCTCCGCCATGCCGCCGCTGACCCATTGGGCGACGCCCTCATTAAGCCATCGCGGCAGCTCTCCCTTCCCCACATAGTCGTGAAGCAGCAGGTGAGACAGTTCGTGTTTCAGCGTTACACGCAGTGAATAGGGAAATGTCTTCATCCCGGAGTTGTCAATGATGATAAGATTCTTCCCGGGGACGGCAACGGCGACGACAAGCCTGTTGCCTGCAATCTCCAGGAATTTCCCGCTGTCGCTTATCAGGATGACCTCGGGAATAAAATCTATCCGTGAGCGCAGGGCTGTCTCAAGCTCTTTTCTGACAGAGGGATAAATCCTTGCAACCTCCGCTGCGACACTTTTCAGCGGTTTTTCAAACCTGACGATGACCTCGCCGCTCCGGATGACACCCGTGTCCACGGCGACGGCGGGCCGCGCAAAGATAATTATGACGATAATCATAATGGATATGGTGAATTTATATTGCAGTTGCATGGAAATACCGCCTGCGGGGCAGAGCGCCTGACGGGAAACTGTTATCCATGGTGAATGTCTCCTACAACTACATACAGCCTCCCGTCCATTTCAATGACGTGAACATCGGTATTGTATATCCGCCCGAGCTTCTCCGGGGTCAGCATCCCGCGGGGCGTGCCGATAGAGACTTCCCCGTTGTCCATGTAGAGCACCCTGTCAATGAGGGAATAAACGGGGTTTATGTCATGAGTGACGAAAAAGATGGTCAGATTGCGCTCCCTGTGCATCTTCTCGAGGAGCTGGATAATCTCTCTCCGGGCCTTTACATCCACGGCTGCGGTCGGTTCATCAAGAAGGAGTGTGCACGGGTCGGAGGCCAGTGCCCTGGCTATTAAAACCCGCTGGCGCTGTCCGCCGGAAAGATGTGAAAGGGGGGCATGCATGAATTTTTCCAGCCCCACGTCGGCCACGGCCTGCCCGGCCCTGTCACGGTCCGTCTGAGAGGGCCGCCTGAACAGGCCTATGCATGCATACCTTCCCATCATGACCACATCAAATACCGTGGCGGGGTAGGATATGTCCAGTGTCTCCCTCTGGGGCACATATCCGATCCGCTTCCGGGCCTCGTCCGGAGGCAGCCCCATGATATCAATACTGCCAGAGACGGGTTTTACCAGACCGGCAAGGGACTTGAGCAGCGTGGTCTTGCCGCAAGCGTTGGGCCCGATTATGCCGATGGCTTCACCCTCTGAAACAACCAGGTTTATATTGCGCAGGACGGGCTTCCCGCCGTATCCGAGTGTAACATTGTTAAAAACAATATGTGCCTGTTCTCTCCCCATGCGGTGTTTCATCTGGCCGCTGCCCTGATGATTCTGCGCGTATCTTCAGCAAGCATTTCCACATATGTGCCGGTTCCCGGCAGCGACCCTGTCAGAGTTGCAAGCATTACCACCACGGCGCCTGTCTCCCTGGCTATCATGTCCGGAAGGCGGCGCGGGAACCGGGGAACCGTCAGGATCAGCCTGATCCTTTTTCTGCGCATGATATGGATGATATCATGCAGGTGGCGGCCTGACGGTTCCCTGCCGGGAATGTTGATAATGGTTCCCGCCTCCTCAATGCCGTAACGCCTCAGGTAATAGGAAAAGGCCGGCACTGCTGTAATCACGGCAGTGCCTGAAAAACGCGCCAGCTCATTCCTGATCTTCCGGTCGAGTTTCTGCAGACGCTTATCATAACGGTCTGCGTTGCGGCGGTAAATGCCGGAACGGGACGGGTCCGCACGGCTCATTCCCTGCATGATGGCTGCAACCATGCGTCTTGCGTTGTCTATATTCATCCAGACATGGGGATTGCCGTCGATGAGTTTGCAGCCGCGTGAAGCCGTAACCTGCAGAAGATGCGGATTGCCGGCATTTTCCGCCAGTCTTTCCGCCCACGTCTCGAGTCCGAGTCCCACCCGGATAAACATATCCGCTTCTGCAAGTGATTTTATGTCGCTTGCCCGCGGCCCGTAAGTATGGGGATTTTCCATGCCGGTGATAACAGACCTGACGGAGACGTGGTCCCCGCCGATATTGCGCGCGAAGTCTGCCAGCACCGGGATTGTGACCACCACCCTGAGTTTGTCATCCGCTGTCCAGCCGGAAGCCGCCGCTCCTGAAATAAAACAGAAAAGTGATATTATGACAAAGACGTATTTCCAATATCCCATCGCTTTATAAAGGTTTTACGGCGGACTCTCCCGCCGGCTTACGCAACATTAAGGTTTACTGCAGATTCAGGGTTGGCCGCCGGATTTCAGAATATTGCCGTAGAACTTCCCGACATATTCCTTCACCATCCTGCGCGCACTGAACCGCGGCGCGGTGCTTATCATCGCCTCTTTCATGACCCTGACCCATCCGTGGGGAATGCCGTCGTCATCCACGGTGTAGTACAGCGGGACCAGTTCTTTCTCGAGGATATCGTAGATGGCCTCCGAATCCCTGCGGTCACCGTCCTCTCCGCCGTCCCCTCCGAACGCCCAGCCGTTTTTCCCGTTGAAGCCCTCTATCCACCAGCCGTCGAGTATGCTGAGGTTCGGAACGCCGTTGAGCGATGCCTTCATGCCGCTCGTCCCGCATGCCTCGAGGGGAGGCAGGGGATTGTTGAGCCATACGTCGACGCCGTGCACAAGGTACTGCGCAAGCTGTTCGTCGTAATCCTCCACAAAGGCTATGTGCCCGCCGAACGAGGCATCCTTTGCAGCGACAAAGACCTGCTGCAAGAGGTGCTTGCCCGGCTCGTCCTCGGGATGTGCCTTGCCTGCGAAGATGATCTGCACGGGTCTCCACGGGTCGTTCAGCAGTTTCCTGAGCCGGTCGATATTGTGCAGGATCAGGGAGGCCCTCTTGTAGGCGGCGAAGCGGCGGGCGAAACCCAGTGTCAGCGCATTAGGGTCGAGCAGCACTCCGGAAGCAAGGATGATGCGCGGGTCAGCCGAATCACGGAGCCACCTCTGCCTTGCCCGCTCCCTGATTCTTATTATCAGCTTCATTTTTAGCCAGTAGTGCGTCTTCCATATCTCCTCATCCGGGATGTCCTCTATCAGTTTCCATGTCTCAGGCACATCCTGCTCGTTCAGCCAGTCCATGTCCATGTACTTGTTCAGCAGGAGCTGTATCCTCGGTTCAATCCATGTGGGGATGTGTATCCCGTTCGTTACGGACGCCACGGGTATGTCCTCTTCGGAGACACCGGGCCAGAGGGAGCGCCACATCCTGCGCGTGACCTCGCCGTGCCTCCGGCTTACGGCGTTCCTGTATTCGGACATTCTCATGGCAAAGGCCGTCATGTTGAACCCTGCGGCGGGGTTTTCCGGGCTCATCCCCATCTGCATGAACCCGTCCCTGTCGAGCCCGAGCGCGGGCCAGTAGTCATGGAAATATTTCTCCATCAGAGAGAAGGGAAAGACGTCATGCCCAGCGGGCACGGGTGTATGGGTGGTGAATATGGTGGTCGCGCGGACCTCGGCTGATGCCTTCTCAAAGTCCTGCCCGGCCTCCACCCTTTCCCTGATACGTTCGAGTATGGCAAACGCCGGGTGCCCTTCGTTCAGGTGAAGGATGGAATGACGTATGCCGAGTGTGTTCAGTATCTCCGCCCCGCCGATTCCGAGGACGATCTCCTGACGCAGGCGCTGTTCCGGACCGCCGATATACAGCCGGGCGGATATTCCGCGGTTCCACGGGTCGTTTATATCAAGGTCGGTGTCCATCAGATACAGTGAGACCCTTCCAACATGAACCTTCCATACCTCCGCATAAACCGGCGGCCTGATAAAAGGTATCTTCACGGACAGCGGTTCGCCTTTGTCGTCAAGCACCCGCCGGATCGGCGCATTCTCCCTGTCGACGACCTCGCTTTCCCCCTCCTGCCAGCCGTCCGGTGTAACCCTCTGCCGCACATATCCTCCGGGATACATGAAGCCCACCGCCACCATGGGCACACCGAGGTCACTGCATTCCTTGAGAAAGTCCCCTGCAAGAAAGCCGAGTCCACCGGCATAGAACGGCAGTGAATGATGAAGACCGTACTCGGCGGAGAAATATGCAACCGGCAGTATCTCGTGCGCTGCAACGTTTGAGCGGAACCAGCCGCTGTCCGTATTTATCCCGGCGTTGAACTTCGCCATGACGGCGTCATAGTGCCGGAGGAATTTCGGGTCTTTCGATGCGGCATCCATTACATCTTTGCCGGCCTCGTGGAGCATCTTCACCGGGTTATGCACGCTCACCTTCCAGTCGGTGCGGCTCAGCATCTTGAACAGCATCCTTGCCTCGGTATGCCAGCTCCACCACAGGTTGTATGCCAGTTCGCCCAGTCCCGATATCCTGTCCGGGATGTCCGGAAATATTTTCTTTATGTCTTTTACCGTACTCATGAGAAACGCCCCCGTTTACCTTGCAGTTGCATAAAAACACCGCCTGCGGGCAGGTGAGCGCGGCGGCGGTTTCACCGCGGACTCCCCTGCCGGCTTATGCAACATTTTTAACGTTAAGTTTACAGCTTTCAGTATATATTATCCCGTTTCCCAAATCCAGCCCGGAGCGCGCATCCGGCCCGCCCGCCGCTACATAATTGTCGGTCAACTTCAATATTGTCCATATTAATACAATAATGTAGTTGTTTTCCGGACGTGTTTTCTTGAAAATCAGGGGGTTGCATGCTGGCACGCTTCTGGCTACCACAACGGCAGTCAAAACAATAAATCAAACAAATGCGTGAAAGGAGATTTTCATGAGGCAGATTGCAGTTTACGGCAAAGGCGGTATCGGAAAATCGACGACATCACAGAATGTAGTCGCCGGTCTTTCGGAGGCGGGCTACAAATGCATGATAGTGGGATGCGACCCCAAGGCGGACGCGACGAGGCTTATACTCCACAAAAAGGCCCAGACAACGGTTATGGACCTTGCACGTGAGAGGGGCAGTGTGGAGGACCTCGAGATAGAGGAGGTGCTGCTGACGGGGTACAGGAACATCCGGTGCGCCGAGTCCGGCGGGCCCGAGCCCGGCGTCGGATGCGCGGGCCGCGGCGTTATCACCGCCATAAACTTCCTTGAGGAAAACGGCGCCTACGAGGCCGATACGGACTTCGTCTTCTACGACGTCCTCGGCGACGTAGTCTGCGGCGGGTTTGCAATGCCCATCAGGGAGGGAAAGGCAAAGGAGATTTACATAGTCACTTCCGGCGAGATGATGGCCATGTATGCCGCCAACAACATCTCCAGGGGCATCCTTAAATACGCGCAGAGCGGCGGCGTTCGCCTCGGGGGGCTTATCTGCAACAGCAGGAAGACGGACAAGGAATATGAACTGATCTCCGAGCTTGCAAGAAGGCTTAACACGCAGATGATCCATTTCATACCGAGAGACAACGAGGTGCAGAGGGCCGAACTGCGGAGGATGACGGTAATCGAGTATTCCCCCGGCCACCCGCAGGCGGATGAATACAGGGCCCTGGCCAGGAAGATAGCCGAGAACAAGAACCTCGTGATCCCGACACCGCTGTCAATGGATGAGCTGGAAGGCCTGCTCATGGATTTCGGCATACTCGAGAGCGAAGACGCGGCGGTATAAACCTTAACCTTAATGTTTCATAAGCCGGCAGGGGAGTCCGCGGTGAAACCTCCGGCGCGCTCCCCTGCCCGCAGGCGGTGTTTTTATGCAACTGCAAGGTGAAGGAAAAGGAGGTTTTCAACGCTTAGAACTGAACCGGGAGGAATGAATGAGTACAGCTATTAGAGAAACACAGAAAATGATAGAGGAGGTACTGGAGGGGTATCCTGAGAAAACCAGGAAGGCCAGGGCCGGGCATCTGGCGGCCAATGACCCGGGCGGGGAATGCAGCACGTGCAGAGTCAAGTCCAATGTAAAGTCCCGCCCGGGAGTCATGACCGTCAGGGGGTGCGCATATGCGGGCTCCAAGGGTGTTGTGTGGGGGCCGGTAAAGGACCAGATTACGGTCAGCCACGGCCCTGTGGGCTGCGGCCAGTACAGTTGGTGGGCAAGGAGAAATTACTACAACGGCATGACGGGAATCGATACATTCGGCACAATGCACATTACCACGGATTTCCAGGAAAGGGATATCGTCTATGGAGGCGACAAGGCCCTGGAGGCGGCGCTGAACGAGCTGAGGGAGCTTATGCCCCTGGCGCGCGGCATCGGCATCCTCTCGGAATGCCCGGTCGGTCTCATAGGGGATGACATAGAGGCGGTGGCAAAAAAGGTGTCCGCCGAATTCGGCTATCCCATAGTGCCCGTAAGGTGCGAGGGTTTCAGGGGCGTGAGCCAGTCACTCGGCCACCATATCGCCAATGACACCATAAGGGACCATGTGCTCGGCAAGGGCTCGATGGAAAAATCCACACCCTATGATGTCGCCCTCATCGGCGATTACAATATCGGCGGGGATGCGTGGGCGTCAAGAAAGATGCTCGAGGAGATGGGGCTGCGGGTCATCGCACAGTGGACCGGCGATGCATCGGTGAACGAGCTCGGTATTGCGCAGAAGTCGAAACTGAATCTCATACACTGCTACCGCTCCATGAACTACATATGCAGGCACATGGAGGAAAAATACGGCATCCCGTGGGTGGAGTTCAATTTTTTCGGCCCTACAAAGATATACCAGAGCCTCAGAAAGATAGCTTCATATTTTGACGACAGTATAAAGGAGAATGCGGAGAAGATGATTGAAAAGTACAAACCCGTGATGGATGCAGTGATAGAAAAATACAGGCCGAGGCTCCGGGACAAGAAGGTAATGCTCTATGTAGGAGGCCTGAGGCCGAGGCACACAATCGGCGCGTATGAAGACCTCGGCATGGAGGTTGTGGCCTCGGGATACGAGTTCGGCCATGATGACGATTACAGGAGGACATATCCTGAAATGAAGGAAGGTGCCGTGATCATGGATGATGCCACGCTCTATGAACTGGAGGAGTTTACACGGAGGCTCAGGCCCGACATGGTCGGCTCGGGCATAAAGGAAAAATACTCGTATCACAAGATGGGCGTGCCTTTCAGGCAGATGCATTCATGGGACTACAGCGGTCCCTATCACGGCTTTGACGGCTTCCCCGTGTTTGCACGGGATATGGATATGACGGTAAACAGCCCGACATGGAAACTCATACGGAGGAAAAGATGAAGATAAAGGATCATAACGAGCTCTTTCTGGAGCAGGAATACATCGAGCAGTTCAGGAGAAAGAAGGAATTTGAAAATCCCTGGCCCGAGGAAAAGGTGAGGGAGGTTGCCGAGTGGACAAAGACGCGGGAGTACAGGGAAAAGAACTTTGCGCGCAGGCACATAAAGATCAATCCCGCCAAGGCATGCCAGCCACTGGGCGCGGTCTTCTGTTCATCCGGGTTTGAAGGCGCCATGCCCTTTGTCCAGGGCGCCCAGGGTTGTGTCGCCTATTTCAGGAGCCATCTGAGCAGGCATTTCAAAGAGCCGATGGCCGCTATTTCCACATCCATGACAGAGGATGCAGCCGTGTTCGGGGGGCTGAACAACATGCTTGAGGGACTGCGCAATGCCTATACCCTGTACAATCCCCGGATGATATCCGTGTGCACCACCTGCATGGCCGAGGTCATAGGAGACGACCTGAATGCCTACATAAAGCAGGCCAGGGACAAGGGTCTTATCCCTGAGGACCTCCCGGTGCCTTTTGCCCACACACCGAGTTTTGTCGGTTCGCACATCACGGGTTACGACAATATGATGAAGGGGATACTGTCGGCCGTTACGGCGGGCAAAAAGGGCGGGCCCAATGGAAAGATCAACATCATCCCGGGTTTCGATACGTACACCGGGAACTACCGTGAACTGAAACGGCTTCTTAAGATGATGGATGTTGATTTCACGCTCCTTGCGGATGTGAGCGATGTGTTTGACTCTCCCAACACAGGTGAATACAGGCTGTATCCCGGAGGCACGCCGCTGGATGATGCGGCTGACTCGGTAAACGCGAGCGCCACCATAGCGCTGCAGAAGTATTCGACACTGAAGACCATGAGCTACATCCGCACTGAATGGGGGCCGGAGGCGCTGGTGCTCCCCCCGATCGGCGTGAAGAACACCGACATGTTTTTCGAGGGGATAAGCAGGATCACGGGCAAACCCGTTCCACAGGAAATCGAGGACGAAAGGGGAAGGGCGGTGGACGCAATGATCGATTCACACCCTTATGTTCATGGAAAGCGGTTTGCGCTGGTGGGCGACCCCGATCTTCTGCTGGGGCTGTTGAGCTTTATCATGGAGATGGGGGGAGTTCCGGTTCACATTGTCTGTACCAACGGTGATAAAAAGTTCCGGAAGGAGGCGGAAGGGCTCCTGGGTGAAAGCCCGTTCGGCCGGGAAGGGACTGTTTATCCCGGTAAGGACATGTGGCACCTCAGGTCCCTGCTGTTTACCGAGCCTGTCGACCTGCTCATCGGGAATTCATATGCAAAGTTCCTGTGGAGGGATACGGGAACGCCGCTTGTAAGGATCGGTTTCCCACTGTTCGACAGACACCACCTGCACAGATACCCCATTATCGGATACCAGGGCGTGATCAACATGGTCAACTGGATAGTCAACACCGTTCTCGACGAGATGGACAGGAAGTCCATGAACACAACGAGTTTTGATGTAATAAGGTAGGGCGCCGCAGGCGGGACAAAAACGTCCCGCCTGTCTGATAGACCTTGCAGCGGCATAAAAATACCGCTCCGCTCCCGATCCCGGCCTGCCTGTGCGTGTCCGCACGCGGACAGGCGGCCTATCACTTATAAACCGGGTTTGGGTGCCCGGAAAAACCCGGACCGCATCTCTGCGCCTGATACTTTCGACCGGAAGGGGCGGTTATCCAGGAATCCCCGGTATCAGTTCCCGCTCTATCGCCTCCTGCGAGGCCCTGCCCTTGTCGAACATGTCCTTGAGTTTTCTCACGTAATTCCCGGCCTTTTTGTGCCCCTGAATCCTTGCCTTTTCAATCAGACTCCAGTCGCGCGTGGTTGTGAACTCTTCATATGCCGTTACAATGTCCGGGAAAATGTGTCTCCTGAATCCCCCGAGCAGCGCGACGTAGAAACTGAGTGAGCCGGCCTTTTTGTTCGCGATTATGTATGACAGCATCCCGTTCCTGCACGTGTCGGAGAGGATATCTTTCATGCCCCTCAGAAACAGCTCGGCCCTGCTGTGCGGCATGGCTGTTACCAACCGCCTCCACCACCTCCCCAGGATGCTCCTCTGCGAGGCCTCGCCTATTTCATGGTGTATATAGGCGGACAGCTCTTCCCGGACAAGCCTCTCGAAACGATCTTCAAGCGCTGCGGGAGAGAGCTCATTTTCCGCCTCTCCTGATATGCCGTATTCCGCGAATGCATGAAAAAGCGCCCCGCTGCATCTCCTTGTCTTCATCTCTTCAAACTTTCCCCACAGGAACAGTTCCATGGTCTGATGCCTTGCAATGATCGTGTCTCCCCGGATCATTGCAG
>JALSHG010000057.1 GCA_026982355.1 Thermodesulfovibrio sp. | reverse complement strand
TATTTGTGGAGGCCGATGTATCCGGGGAAGAGGATGTAAGGAAGATGGTGGATGCCGCTGTCAGGGAGTTCGGCGGAGTGAATATCCTGGTGAATAATGCAGCGGCATTTGTCCTCAAGGGCCTGGATGACGTGACACCGGAGGACTGGGTGAAGACGGTTGCCGTGAACCTGCAGGGGCCGTCCCTGTGCGTAAAGCACGTGGTGCCGGAGATGAAAAAGGCGGGCGGCGGCTCCATCGTCAACATCTCGTCCGTGTGCGGGATGATGGCCATGGGCAGCCACTTCCCATACAGTCCGACAAAGGGCGGGCTCATAACACTGAGCGGCTCCCTTGCCCAGGAGCTTGGTCCCTTCAACATACGCGTAAACACGGTTTCGCCCGGGGCGACCATAACCCCTGCGGTGGAGATGATCGCAAAGGAGCAGAACACCACGGTCGAGGAGGTGATAAACGCCTGTGTCAGGAAGGGCACGTTCCTGAACCGTTATGCCCGGCCGGTTGAAATCGCATACGGCATACTGTTTCTCGCATCGGACGAGGCATCCTATGTAACGGGCGCGAACCTTGTGGTGGACGGAGGACTGACAGCGCATTAGCGCGTTGCGGTCACTGCCGGAGGGATTATCGCGGAGCTGAAGAAGATAAGGAACTTCAAAGGCGCCCTCGGTGAGTTAAATATTGACGAAAACGGTATCGTGCACTCCCAGGCAAAACTCAAGATGGTTAAAAAGGGCAGGTTCATCGATCTCTTTTTCTCCATGCGGGCTATATCCGCCGTGTTCTGTCGAGCCTGCCGGAAAGTTCTGATACAACACCGTCGATAAATTCTTCATCAAGCCACTTTTCTATTCGGTGTTGCCTGTACAGCCACCTTGTCCTGTCCGCATAGTTCATCCTGTCGATAAGCACGCTCCCGGCATAAGGGCCTACCTGTTCTGCAAGGAGACGCGGGTTCATGGGAAGCACGGGGCCTATGAATACATAAGTCCTGATTCCCGCTTCATGAAGTCTTTTCAGCGCCTCTATGCGAGCGGGGACCGGGGGCGCACCCGGCTCGAATATCTTTCTCACCCTTTCATTGTCTGTTGTTATGGTTATGCCTGCCTCTGCGTCTTTTATCTTCAGAATGACGTCAATATCTCTTGAAATGAGCGGTGACTTGGTGAGGATGTCCACGGGGAAGTCATACAATGCGAGGACTTCAAGGCATTTTCTCGTGATCATGTATTTTGCTTCCACGGGCTGGTACGGATCGGTTACAGAGCTTATGATGATGCCGCCTTTTTCCGCGCGCCTGAGCTGCCGCCTCAGCGTCCCGGGGGCGTTGACCCTTATGTCCGTGAAACTTCCCCACGGTTCACTGTGCCCTGTGAATCTCTTCATGAAGGTTGCATAGCAGTACCGGCATGCATGTGCACAGCCCACATACGGGTTTATACAGTATTTCCTGCCGGGTATGCCCGACTTTGAAAGGACGGCCTTTGCGCGTATTTCACGGATACAGGAGTTCATCTCTTATTTTAGCCTGAATGTTGCATAAATGGCAGGAGGGTCTCTGGACACAACCTACGGGAAGTTGCCGTGCGGGATATGTGCTGAAGGAAGCGCAGAGAAAGCTTCCCCGGCAGACTCTCATGCCCCGCGGGCGCCGCTGTAAGGTTTGCAATCCGGGCGGAGAAGAGTTATCCTGAACCTTAACGTTGCATAAGCCGGCGGGGGAGTCCGGCGTAAAACCTTCGGACTCTCCTGCCGGCAGGGCCATGTTTTTACGCAACTGTAAGGTTGATTGTCGGGTACCTTGCCGGGGCAGGGGAGAAGAGATGATTAAACGAAAATGAGCAACCTGAATTCCGTGGCTGCTGCCGCTGTCGGTAAGTATGGCATTGCGGCAGTGTTTGCAGGCACTTTTATTGAAGGCGAGACGGTTCTGCTGGCAGCGGGGATTCTTGCGGGTACAGGGCTGCTGAATCCTTTAAGCGTCTGGGTGAGTGCTTCTCTCGGTGCATGGGCAGGTCACGTATTCTGGTTTTTCGCCGGCCGGATGTTGGGAAACCGCTATATACTGCCTAAGAGCAAGTGGATCAGGGTGCGGTTTGCGGAGGTCAACAGGATCGTGCTCGAACGCCCGAAGAGCGCTGTTTTCATCCTTCAGTATCTCTACGGCATGCGCATAATCGGTGCTGTAGCCATCGGGATTACCGGTATGTCTTTTGCAAAATTTATGTTTTACGAGGCACTGAACTGCATGCTGTGGGCCGCGCTTATCCTGGGGGCAGGGTACATTCTGGAAGAGAGCATCATGCAGATATTCCACGGCTGGCTTGCGTGGCTCTGGCTGGGATTGAGTTTGGCGGCGGTCCTTCTGTTCATCCGCCGAATCGAGCACATCCTGTCAGCGAAAAGGTAAAAAAGACTTCTTCCCTGAAAGAGCTGAACAACCTGTTCAGCAGGAGCGTATGCCTCAGCCGCCGCTGAAACCGGTTGTCGGCGCCGGGGAAACGCTGTTTCCCGAGCCTGCACCAAAGCTGAAGGCGGAAAAGACTTTCTTTACGTCTTTTGAAGAGCATTTGGGACATTCGGCATTGTTTTCAGCCGGATACAAACTCTGAAGAAGCGAGAAGTTGTTCTCACATTTAAGACACCTGTATTCATAGATGGGCATTGCTTCCTCCTCAGTTTGTCTTGATTGCTTCAATATTTTATCTTTTATCCCCCGGGCAAGTCAATAAATCGGCTGCATCAGGCGGCGATGGTTTTATGCAACATGCATGAAGGAGAAGTGTTATAATCTACGAAATGTGTCCGGCTGTATCAATCGGGTTTATGCGGAAATCAGAGAGAGGGGAGTTGCATGGTCAGAGATGATTTAAAGAAAAAACTGCTGGAGTTCCGGAGGGAACGGGACTGGGAAAAATTCCACAGGCCCAAGGACCTTGCCGTTTCACTGGTAATCGAGGCATCCGAGCTTCTCGAACACTTCCAGTGGAAGACGGATGAGGAAGTTGCCGGGATGCTGAAAGGAAAATCCGCTGAAGGCGTAGCCGAAGAGATTGCCGACATCGCCATTTATCTCACATATCTGTGCCATGACTTGGGTTTCGATATCGGGGAAATCGTCGCCGCCAAACTGGACAGGAACAGGAAGAAATATCCTGCCCGCAGGGTCCGCGGCAGCGCAAGAAAGTACAATGAATACAGCAACAACGGCCGGTGAAGCCTCCCGGAGGAAAAATCCGTGCAACTGCCGGCACCCCTTTGACATTCGCGGAAAAACGTGATAGAAGATACTTAAAAAACAGACGGTGTTTTATGCTTAATCTTTTCAAGTAAAGCGCAGTAAACGCCGATATGCTTAATGAAGAGTATTCTTGCAACAGTTTCTCCGGCGGGGGATGTTTTTTTATACAGCTGCAAGCAACTAAATACCGGGAGGGAAAAAATGAAAAGGATGCTTACGTCGGCGGCCGTGATAGTGATGGTTACGGTGTTTTCCGCCCAGGCTCATGCAGACCTCAAATTCATAGGCAAGGGCTGGTCCGGGTACGGCGGATACAATCTCATTTATGATACCGACCTTGATATTACGTGGTACGATTATTCGCGTGATCCTGATACGTGGCAGAATCAGGCGGACTGGGCGGATGCATTGTCGGTGACTTTCGGTATAAACACCTATACCGGCTGGCGGCTGCCGGCAACCACGGCTGCCGGCCCGTATGTATTCGGCTATGACGGCAGCACCACCGGAGGCTACAACACAACGAACAGCGAGATGGCCCACCTGTTTTACACCGAGCTGGGCAACAGGGGATACTATGCGACGGACGGCACCAGTCCACAGCCCGGCTGGGGCTTAAGCCACAGCGGTGACTTCCGGAACCTGGAGCCCGACCTCTACTGGTCCGGCACAGTGTACGCCGAGGATACGTTCAAGGCGTGGGGCTTTGACTTCAACTTCGGCTACCAGGGCACGGGTGAAAGGGACGGTACGTTCCGCGCCGTTGCCGTGCATCCGGGGCTCCTCATCCTTCCGGAGCCTGCGCCGGCGATGCTTTTCATTATTGGAGGAGCTCTGCTGGCGGTGTTCAGGAAGCTTCCGGGACGGCGGCGTTAAGCGGACCGACATAGTTGTCTGCGGCGGCACGGGGTCTACGGGGAATAGTTCACGGCCTGGTACGCCGTGTTCAGGATATTGACTTTCCCTCTTAAATTCTCTGTAAGCAGGATTTTTTTGCCGGCGCATACCAGTATCCCGTCAATGCCCATCGACTCAAGCAGCTTCATCCCCTTTTCCACTCCGAGGACGAATACGGCCGTTGCAAGGCTGTCCGTGACATACCCCTCGGGTGCTATTACCGTGACACTTATCAGGTCCGTATCAGCGGGAAACCCCGTGCCGGGGTCGAGGATGTGGAAATACCGCCTGCCGTCTTTTATGAAAAACCGCTGGTAATCGCCCGATGTCGAGATCGCCTTGTCCCTGAGTTCAAGGGTTGCAAAGACGTCTTCCCACGGCCTTTCGGAAACAGCGGCCGGCCTCGGGTCCTGAATGCCCAGCCTCCATCCCTGTCCCGATGGGTTCAGGCCGAATCCCCTTATGTCGCCGGCTACTGCAACAAGGGCCGCCTTTATGCCCTCAGCCTTTACGGCCTCGACAGCCCTGTCGGCGGCATAACCCTTGGCTATCCCCCCGAGATCAAGCGCCATGCCCTTTTCAGCGAGGTAAATCTCGGACGCTGCGGTGTTTATCTTTATCTTCCTGTAATCAACATATCTCAATGCATCTGCAACCGCATCTTCCGGAGGTACGGAGGGAGCTGAGACATCCTTTGAGAATTTCCACAGGCTGACAACAGGGGCTATGGTCGGATCAAATGCCCCGCCCGTGATCTCCGATATGTGCACGGCCTTTTTCACTATGTCCAGGGTCTCCCTGCTTACCCGGACCGGCCTGATGCCCGCGGCCCTGTTGACGGCGGTGATTTCACTGTCCTCTGAAAAGTAATTCAGAAGGCCGTCCAGTTTCTCTATCTCGGCAAAACCACTGTTGATAGCCTTCCGCGCCTTTTCCTCTGAAGAACCGGCCACGGTTATGGTGCAGAAGGTGTCCATCAACACCCGGCTTTCCCTGTACATCCTGTCCCTTTCGGTACAACCGGACATGAACGCAAGGGAAATCATCAGCAGGCAGGCCGCGCGTTTCATTGCTTTGCCCCTTTTGCAGACAGCTTTTTTTTGAGAAACGCCCCCGTATATGAGCGGGGCTCGCGGGCGACCTGCTCCGGGGTGCCCGCGGCCACTATCCTGCCGCCTTTCTCTCCGCCTTCGGGACCGAGGTCTATTACATAGTCGGCGCTCTTGATGACCTCGAGGTTGTGCTCTATGACAACAACACTGTTGCCGGCGTCCACGAGGCCGCTTAACACCTCAAGGAGTTTCCGGATATCGACAAAGTGGAGGCCGGTGGTGGGCTCATCGAGGATGTACAGGGTCCTGCCCGTCGCCTTTTTGCTCAGTTCCCTGGAAAGCTTGACCCTCTGCGCCTCACCGCCGGAGAGGGTGGTTGCCGGCTGTCCGAGCTGTATGTAGCCCAGCCCGACCCTGTCCAGTGTGTCGAGTTTGTGCCTCAGCGGGGGTATCGGCTCAAAAAATTCAAGGGCCTGCGATACCGTCATGTTCAGCGTATCGGAGATGTTCTTGTCTTTATACCTGACCTCGAGTGTCTCCCTGTTGTACCTTGCCCCTTTACACTCCTCGCAGGGGACGTACAAGTCGGGCAGGAAATGCATCGACACCTTGATGAGTCCCTCACCCCTGCATGCCTCACACCGCCCCCCCGGTATGTTGAAGCTGAACCTGCCCGGCCTGTATCCCCTTATCCGCGACTGCGGGACCCGGGCGAACAGGTTCCTCACAAATGCAAAGATGCCTGTGTAGGTCGCGGGATTGGACCGGGGGGTCCTCCCCAGCGGTGACTGGTCTATGTTGATTACCTTGTCGATCTTTTCTATTCCCTCTATACGGTCGTGCTTCCCCGGCGTGCGGGCCGAGGAGTACAGCTTCCTCGCAAGCGCCCTGTAGAGTATATCGAATACGAGGGTGCTCTTGCCGGAGCCCGAGACGCCGGTCACGCATGTAAGGACCCCCAGGGGTATCCCGACGTCGATGTCTTTCAGGTTGAACGCCCCTGCGCCCTTTATCGTGATAAATCCCGCCGGTTTTCTCCTTGACGCCGGCACGGGTATCTCAAGCCGGCCCCGGAGGTAAGACCCGGTCGGTGATTTTTCATCAGAGGTTATGCGCTCCGGGTCGCCTTCGGAGACTATGTAACCGCCGTGTATGCCGGCGCCCGGGCCCATGTCGATTATATAATCAGCCCTCTTCATGGTGTCCTCGTCGTGCTCCACCACGATTACGCTGTTGCCCATTTCCCGCAGGCGGCAGAGGCTTTCCATGAGCCTCGCGTGGTCCCTCGGGTGCAGCCCTATGCTGGGCTCGTCAAAGATATAGAGCACCCCGGTCAGGGAGGAGCCTATCTGGGTTGCAAGCCTTATCCTCTGCGCCTCTCCGCTGGAAAGGGTGAGCGCGGGCCTGTTGAGGGTTAAATAACCCAGCCCCACCTTTTCGAGAAAGGAGAGCCTCTCCCGCGTCTCCTTCAGTATCTTTGAGGCTATGACCGCCTCTGTCTTGTCAAGGCGGAGGGACTCCAGAAATGCCGATACCCCGCTGACGGGCCTGCCGGCCAGTTCGCCGATGTTCAGGCCGTTGATGGTCACCGAGAGGGCCTCTTTTCTGAGCCTCAGGCCGTTGCATGACCGGCACGTTGTTGAATGCCCCGCGTCCTCCTCCTCGTCTTCGCCGCTGTCCTCACGGCCCAGCCCCCTGCACGCCGGACATGCGCCGTAGGGGCTGTTGAATGAAAAAAACCCCGGGCTGATCTCCGGGTAGTTTATGCCGCACCTGGGACATGCGAGCCTGGTGCTCAGGAAAAGGTCCCTCTGTTCGTCGATGATATTGATTATCACTACATCCGCGAGCCCGGTCGCGATAGTGACGGCCTTTGATATGTGCCTGTCGATGCCGGGCTTGATGATCAGCCTGTCGACGACGATGTCTATATTATGCCGCTTGTGCCTGTTAAGCCTTATCTCCCTTGTAATGTCGGCCATTTCCCCGTCGATCCGCGCCCGGATGAAGCCCTTCTTCCTTGCCTCGTACAGTTCCTTCCTGTATTCCCCCTTCCTGCCCATCACGATCGGCGACAGGACCTGTATGCGCGTTCCGCGGGGCAGGGCGGTTATCAGCTCGATAATCTGCTGTGTCCCCTGAGCCGCAATCTGACTTCCGCACTTGTAACAGCCCGGTTTCCCGATCCGCGCATAGGCCACCCTGAGATAGTCGTATATCTCGGTTATCGTGCCGACCGTGGAGCGCAGGTTTTTTGCGGTGGTCTTCTGTTCTATGGCGATGGACGGGGAAAGCCCCTCAATGGAATCAACATCGGGTTTCTGCAGGTTGTCGAGAAACTGTCTTGCATATGCCGAGAGGCTCTCCACGTAGCGCCTCTGGCCTTCGGCGTAAATCGTGTCGAAAGCAAGGGATGACTTGCCTGAACCGGACGGCCCCGTGATAACCACGAGGCTGTCGCGGGGTATCTCCACGTTTATGTTCTTGAGATTGTGAACCCGTGCGCCTTTGACTACTATATGATCGAGCAATTCACTCTATCCTTGTGACGACATCCCCCGGAAGCCTGTGCAGCAGCTCATCCAGGGCCCTGTGCAGTGACTCGCCTGACTTTGATTCCGCGGTGATTATCACCCTGTAATCGGGCTTGCCGAGGACCGGATATGAGCCGAAGGTCACATCCGCGTGTTCCGCAACCACCATGTTCAATACTGCGGCCAGGCTTGATTCATGGGAGTTCAGGTACAGCCGCTTCAGATGGAATGTTGAGGATCGGAATCTCTCCCTGATCACGGAGAATTTGTTTTTCAGGTATTCGGGGATCCCGGGAAAGATGAAGATGTTCCTGAAGCAGACCACGGGGAACCTCATGCCTTCACTGAAAATGATTTCAGCCCCCTGCGGCACCTCCGTCATCTTAAGAACGGCGTCGTTCAGGGGCTTCTTGTACCGCAGGCGCAGTATTTCCTTGATCTCCTCGTTCCTCACAAGTCCCACGCCGAACCCCTCGGCAATGCCGGCCATTGTGACGTCATCATGTGTGGGACCCACACCGCCTGATGTAAACACAAAATCATATCTCTCCGAGAATGCGGCGGTCTCCGCCCCTATGATGTCCGTTTCATCAGGGATAGCAGAAATGCGCCTGACATCCACCCCGAGCGCCCTCAGCTCCCGGGCAAGATAAAAGGAGTTTTCGTCATGCACTTTTCCCGAGAGTATCTCGTTGCCGATAATGATTATCCCGGCGGTCTTTGAATTCTTCATAGGGATACTTTATCAAAAAACAGGCCGTTCTGTCATGGCCGGAGATTTAAGTTTTTATCATCCGGTGCCGATAACCATTACATAATACATAATTTTTACCGGCTTGCACAGTCACCCGGAAGAAGTACGCGCAACAGACGGATTTAGCTCTATGCCAGAACGTTTCGAGGAGTCATTACAGGAAATCAAGTCGGCCAGAACCTATGCCGACAGCATTCTGTCTTCTGTGCCTTCGGGCCTGATCGTACTGAGCAACCGCCTCAATATCCTCTCGGTCAACCGCGCATTCGGCAAGCTCAGCGAACGGTTTCCGTCCCTGTCGCCTGAACGATTCATTGAGCCGCTGAAAAAAGAGATAAGCTCCAACCTGGAGACTGGAGAGACCCTCGCCAGGGAGATCAGGCTTGTCCCCGAAGGCTCTGAGACGGCCCTGGTATTTTCCGCAACTGTCTCGCGCATAGCCTCCGGCGCAGCGGATTATTACGAAGAAGAAAAGGCCTCCATCCTCGTGACGATAAACGATATCACGGAGCACGAGAAAATGAAAGAACTCGTCTTCCAGGCCAAGCAGGACTGGGAAGACACCTTCAACACCATCCCGGACATGATCACCATTCATGACAGGGATTACAACATAATACACGCCAACAGGGCGGCCCGTGAAACACTCGGCCTGCCCCTGCATCCATCCGGCACGGTGAACAAATGCTACAGGTATTACCACGGGGCGGATGCCGCGCCGGAGAGCTGCCCCTGCTCGGGCTGCTACAGGACTGGACAGCCGGCAACCGTCGAGTTCTTCGAGCCGCACCTGAACAGGTATATTGAAATAAGGTCGATCCCCCGCATCAACAGCAACAACGAGATGATAGGTTTGATACATATCACCAGGGACATATCCCTGCGCAAGGAAATCGAAGAGGAGCACACCAGGCTCCTGACCGCCATCACAAAGGCGAAAATAGAATGGGAGATGACCTTCGACAGTGTCATGGAATTTATAGTGATCATCAATAGCAGGCTTGAGATAACACGCTGCAACAAGAGCTTCGCCGGCTTCGTGGGGAAACCCGTCGACGAAATTATCGGGAGGATGTGTTATGACTTTTTCCCCTGCGCCCGGGATCAGGTTGAAGAGTGCAGGCGGCACATGGACTCGTCGCGGCAGTTGCCGGTCAAAAACGAGCTGAAGACCGACACGGGACGTTGGCTGTATGTAAGCCACAGGCCGATACAGGACAAAGATGCGACATCACCCCACTCGGTGATCATAGCAACGGAAGTCACGGACCTCAAAAATGCACAGCAGAAACTCAGGCGGTCCGAGGAGGAACTGAAGCAGAAGGTGCAGGACCTCGAGAAGTTCTACGACATGGCGGTCGGCAGGGAGATCAGGATGAAAGAGCTGAAAAAGGAAATAAACAAGTTGCACTCGGAGCTTGCCAGATATGAAGAACGCCGCTCTGTTAAACAGTAAACAGCCCCCCGGCGATACGCTCGCCGAACACGTAAAGGGCTGGCAGGTGCTGATTGATTCACTGCCGTATCCCGTATGCGTTGTCGACACGGCGTTCAACATAATAATGAGCAACCGGGCCATGGCGGATTTTTTTGACTGTTCAGGGGATTTCAAAGAGAGGAAGTGTTACGAGGCGCTGCACCATTCGGACAGGCCCGTGGAAAACTGTCCCCTGTTGAAAAGCATCAAGACAGGGAAAAGCGAAAGGACCAGGATATACGAGCCCTGCCTGAAGAAAACCTTTTTCCTGAATACATCGCCGGTGGTAATCAACGGGAATATTTCAGGGGCCGTGCACTCGATTACGGATATCGCCGGGGGAGAGACATCCGGAGAAAACGGCGGCCTGATCGAGATATACTCCAATACAATAAGCGAGCTGCGGGACAGGGCACTGTACGCTCAGAGGGGAAGGGACGCTTTCCTCAACATGCTTGAGGACATCAGCGAGTCCTACAAGGAGCTCAAGGACCTGTTTTTAAAGCTTGTACGCGTGATGGTAAATGCCCTGGACGCAAAGAGCCCCTGGACAAAAGGCCATTCGGAGAGGGTGTCGATGTACGCGGAGCAGATTGCAATGGAAATGATGATCGACGGTGAAGAGGTGAAGAACATCAAGCTTGCCGGCCTGCTTCACGACATAGGCAAGATCGGAACCTATGACTATCTCCTCGACAAGCCCGGGAAACTGACAAGAGAGGAGTTTGAGATCGTGAAGAAACACCCGGCCCAGGGCGCCGTCATCCTCCAGGAGATAAAGCAGTTGAAGGATATTATTCCCTATATCAGGTTTCACCACGAAAAGCTTGACGGCAACGGCTATCCGGACAGGCTCAGGGGGGACAGCATACCCCTCGGCGCGAGGATACTTCATGTTGCGGACTCATTCGACTCCATGACATCCGACAGGCCTTACAGGCCGGCCCCCGGCATTGACTACGCCCTGTCGGAGCTCCAGAAATACAGGGGGATACAATTTGACCACCGGGTTGTCGACGCATTCCTGAGGGTGCTCGCGGCCCGGAGAAAATGACCGGGGGACGGCATGCAGCGGAACGTATCGGTCAATCTCGGCAATCTGGTTCTCTCACTCTCCGACGCCATGGACCTGGCCAGCCCCTTATTGACCCAGCACCAGCAGAGGACGGCCTTTGCCGTGTGGGAGATGTGCAGGATCGCCGGCCTGCCGGAAGAAAGAACAGAGAGATGTTTTATCGCCGCGCTGCTTCACGACATAGGCGCATTTTCCCTGGAGGAGAAAATCTCCATCCGCAGGTTCGAGATCGAATCCCCTGAAAAGCACTGCATCCGTGGGGGGCTTCTGCTTGAAAAAGTCCCTCTTTTAAGAGAGGCATCGAAGATCGTCCGGTTTCATCACAGGGAATGGAAAGACCGGGACGGACCCGTTGAAACCCCTCTCGTGCTGGAGGCCCAGATGCTGTTTATCGCGGATTACCTCGAACGCCTGACCAACCGCGACAGGTACATCCTTCACCAGAACAAGGACATCCTCTCGGAGATCAGGTCGCTTTCCGGCTCTTCATTTGCCCCGGCGGTCGTGGATCTGCTGTTTACGGCATCCGCGAGGGAGGAGTTCTGGCTTGACCTGGTTTCCCCCCGGTTGTATTCACTCCTGCTCAACGACGGCCCGTTCAGAAAGGTGGAGATAGATTTCGCGACCATATCCCTGATCGCCGAGCTTTTCCGCAACATAATAGACTTCCGCTCGCGTTTTACGGCCACGCATTCCTCGGGTGTCGCCGCCGCGGCATCGATGCTATCAAGGATATTCGGGCTGACGGAAAAAGAGACCGGTCTCATGGAGGTCGCGGGCAACCTGCACGACATAGGGAAGCTCGCGATACCCAATGATATCCTGGACAAACCCGGAAAGCTCACAAAAGAGGAATTCGCCGTGATCCGGTCGCATACATATTACACGTATTCGGTGATCAACACCATCGGGGGGCTCCAGCAGATTGCGGAGTGGGCCGCATATCACCATGAAAAGCTGGACGGCAGCGGTTACCCCTTCCACTGCACCTACGATGAATTAGGCACAGGCTCGCGGATCATGATGGTCGCGGACTTGTTCACGGCCCTGGCCGAGGACAGGCCCTACAGGGCGGGGATGTCCAGGGATGGAATCATCCAGATTATCAAACAGCTTGCGGACAGGAAACTCCTGGACAGCAGGATAGTCAATATCCTGTTCGAGAACTTCGATGAGATATCCTCCCACGTCAGCGAAAAACAGGCCGTTGTAAAAGAGTTCTACGAGAACCAGTTTGCATTCCTGTAAGTCCCGTTAACCGGCTGGATGCTGCAACGTTGACGATGGGCGGGGGAAGCTGATTTATAAACCCCTTTGCGGTTTGGTATCCCTTTGGGATATCGGGAATGTGTCTCTGCTGCAGGACCTAACGGAGAGAGAAATTCCAAAAGATGTCAATATGCCGTGCGGGGGATGTATCGCAGATAAAGCTTTTCCGCCGGCCTCCCCAGCCCGCGCGGTATTTTATGCCACTGTAAGGTATAGTATATTGGTATATAATATCTGTAAGAAGATCGAAAGGGCTCGCTGTCAATAATGACTTATCTCGTATGCCGTAACTGCGGTTTCTCCGCAAGTGAAAGAGACGTGGAGGACGGGCTTGCCGTCTGTCCCGAATGCAATGTTGATCTGAAAGCGGAACATCCCCGCGGAAGAGATGACACCTGCAGGGATGCGCCGTTCTCCCGGCAAGAGATTCCCCTCCGCTCAGCGCCCCGCCGTATTAAACCCGTGTTTGCCGGTTCCGCCGGGGAATACTTCAGAATATGGATTGTCAACACATTTCTGATGATCCTGACACTGGGTCTTTATGCCCCATGGGCCAAGGTGCGCGAGCGCCGCTTTTTCTACCGGCACACTGTCGTGGATGGCCGGACGTTTGATTATACGGCCCCCCCGGTGGCAATCCTCAAAGGATACCTCATCGTAGGCGGGGGTATATCCCTCTATTATCTTGCAAAGGTCTACAATCCTCTTTACAGCCTCCTTGTGTTCGGGATATTCTCCCTTGTCCTGCCCTTTCTGATCTACAAGTCTCTCAGGTTTTTCGCCCGTCATTCCGCCTACCGTAATATCCCTTTTCACTTCCGCGGCACAGTGGGGGAAAGCTACAGGACCTACCTGCTCTACCCCCTGCTCATACCGTTCACTCTCGGGTTGATCATTCCCTACTGGGCGTTCCGGCGGAAAAAGTACTTCTTCGGCAACATCGCCTTCGGGACAACTGCCAACATATTCAAGGGAAGCGCACGCCAGTTCTACAAACTCTACGGCATAGTAGCCGTGATGCTGACCGGGGTTGTAGTCCTGTTTACAGTAATGATCTTGTCATTCGCCCCCCTTATTGTCACCCCGGAAGACGTGACATTCAACACTGCAATGATATTCTTTTTCTTTGCCGTGTACTTTACATCGCTGGTTGTTCCCGCCTTTATCCAGCAATACATATACGCGTGGACCACCAATTACTGCTGGGGGCATTCCGGACTCGGAAATGTACGCTTTCAGAGCACGCTGAAGGCCGGACGGCTGTTCTGGATACGGATAACAAACATTCTTGCCATAATTTTTTCCGTGGGGCTTCTCATCCCCTGGGCAAAGGTCAGGCGCATCCGTTATATCGTCGATAACGTTACCGTGATCGCGGACCAGGGACTCGACGACTTCACCGCGGGGCTCAGGCCCGATGAAAGCGCTTACGGCGATGCAGCCACCGATTTCTTTGACATAGAGATAGGGTTATGATTGAATTCAAAGCTGTATATTTCAACGGAAAAACCTCCAGGGCTTATCCCGTGTCAGTTGTTTTCGACGGCGGGACACTGCGCATCCGCGGGTCGGAAGGAGATCATCCCGCGCTTGACGTCCACATTGAAGACTGCACTATCGCCCCTCCCCTCGGGGGCACCGTGCGTTCCATTAAACTGCCCGGCGGCGCGCAATGCGAGACAACCGATACAGAGGCGGTATCCGCCATGGAACATCTCACCGGCCGGAACACCGGGATGAGGCTCGTGCATTTCCTGGAGAGCCGCTGGAAGACAGCGGCGGGCGCCCTGGCCGGTCTGGTCCTGTGTGTCTGGCTGTTCGCCACTTACGGCATTCCCTTTCTTGCGCGGAAAGCGGCATACGCGGTTCCGCCCGAATTGACGGAACAGATGAGCCGGCAGGCGATTAAAATGCTCGACCGCAGGTTCCTGAAACCCTCGGAACTCGATCCGGGAAGAATCAGAAAGCTCCGGGAAGAATTTCAGCATCTGTCCCGTGAAATCGATGCGGATTTCAATTACCGCCTGGAATTCCGCAAAAGCCCGCACATTGGGCCGAATGCCTTTGCATTGCCGTCCGGCCTCGTCATAATGACGGATGAACTGGTCGACCTCGCCGCGGACGACAGAGAACTTCTGGCCATACTCGCCCACGAAACAGCTCATGTGAAAAAACGCCACGGCCTCAGGAGCATTATTCAAAACTCCGGGGTCTTCCTTCTGATTTCCCTGCTTGCCGGTGACATAACTTCGATCACCTCTGCAGCCGCGTCATTGCCGGCGCTCCTGGCGCAGTCAGGATATTCGCGCAAATTTGAAACAGAGGCCGACAGGGTCGCGGCCCTGTACATGATTCGTAAGGGATGGGGAACGAAACCCTTTCAGGCCATACTGCTGCGCATCACCCGGGACATGGCCGACTATCCGGGGGAGTCGCTGCTGGCTTCCCACCCGCTGACGGACCAGCGCGTGCGGCACCTCCGGGAGATTGAAGCGTCCATGCCGGAGGCGGAATGAAGGAATAAGGCCGCGCGGGGGGGATAACATGTTATAATCTCCCATGCGTTTTATCGCCGACCTTCATATCCATTCGAGATATTCAAGGGCAACGAGCAGGGACATGTCCCCCGGGGCGTTGTGGAGATGGGCGCAATTGAAGGGGATCACGGTTATCGGCACCGGCGATTTCACGCATCCGGAGTGGTTCAGGGAGCTTGAGGCCGCACTCGAACCCGGGGGCGACGGCCTGTTCAGGCTGAAAAGGGAGTTTCAGACGGATGACATTCCGGACTCCTGCAGGGCGGAAGTCTTCTTTCTTTTATCCGCGGAGATAAGCTGTATCTACAGCAAAAACGGCAGGACGCGCAAGATACACTGTATCGTAATCGTCGCGGATTTTGACGGGGCCGCAAGGATAAACGCCGCGCTGTCGCGGATAGGCAATCTCAGGGCCGACGGCAGGCCCATACTGGGGCTTGATGCAAAGGAACTCCTGAAGACCGTTATGGATGCCTCCGCCGATGCCATGCTCATTCCCGCGCACGCATGGACACCCCATTTTTCCGTGTTCGGGGCTGTCTCGGGCTTTGACTCGATTGAGGAATGCTTTGAAGAAATGTCCCCGCATATTCATGCAATCGAGACCGGGCTCTCATCGGATCCCCCGATGAACTGGCGGCTGTCGTCGCTGGACGGAATCACCCTCATCTCCAACTCCGACGCCCACTCGCCGGCCAAGATCGGGCGTGAGGCCAACATCTTCGATACAGGGGTGTCCTACAGGGAGATCACGGAAGCAATAAAGACCGGCAAGGGTTTTAACGGCACCGTGGAGTTCTTCCCCGAGGAAGGAAAATACCACTATGACGGGCACAGGCTGTGCAACGTGAGCCTGTCCCCCCGGGAGACAATGGCTCACGACTATCTCTGTCCGGTATGCGGGAGGAAATTAACGGTGGGGGTGATGCACAGGGTTGAAAGACTCGCGGACAGGGACAGCGGCTTTAAACCCGCGGGCTCACCCGGCTATTATTCCATAATCCCCCTGCCCGAGGTCATTGCAGAGGCGGTGAACGTAGGAGTCAACAGCAAGACCGTCAACAATGAATACATGAAACTGCTCGCAAAGCTGGGCAGCGAATTCCGCATCCTCATGGATCTGCCGCTTGAGGATATTGAAGCCGCGGGATTCCCGCTTATCAGGGAGGCTGTTTCAAGGGTGAGGGAAGGCAGGGTTCATATTGCGCCCGGCTACGACGGCGAATACGGGAAGATAAAGATATTCGGGGAAGCCGAGCGGAAAAGGATCAGGGGACAGGGCAGGCTCTTCTGACGCCCGATCAGTTCCTTAATGACGGCAGAAGGTTCTGGTTTATCCCCCTGAAGGTGGTTATTTGTGTGTTTTGAAATGTTCCGTTGCTTTCCTGGTTGGTTACTCCTGAATACAGGAGGTATCTGTCTGAATTTTCAGGAGGGGTTGTTTATTAATCTCATATACCCCGCAGTCTCTGCTGCGGGGAGGTTCATTTTTGGTTCAAACAATGATACACTGGTTGTATCAGGTTGTCAAAATATTTTTGCGGAGAAGGCTATGGATCTCAAAATCTCAGATTACAATAACAGGCATGAAAGCACTCAAAAGGAGTTCATCATGCCCAAGAGAAAGCAGGAATTAACTCATTGATAAGTAAGCCACTGGTTTGACCAGTGAGACTTGAAAAGGTTTGACCTTAGATGATTTAGTAAAATAAACCTCCAGAGAGGCTTGACG